>JAAZLZ010000210.1 GCA_012799075.1 Bacillota bacterium | reverse complement strand
GCCAAGCCGACAGCCCCGGGCGCAAATGACCATGGGATCGCCTAGGGGAGCTGCCCCTTCGACAATTACTTCCGTGCCCGGCGTGAGCCCCATATCCATCAGTCGCCTTCTGAGGGGCCCCTGGCAATTAATGCTAAGTATAGTCCCCCGATCGCCTGGGTTAAGCTGTCCCAAGGGCTTAGGCTGACTGCTCATTCATCCTTTCTCCTCTCCATGAACTCAATGATGCGATGCATGGTATCCTTACTGACCACGTGCTCGATCTGGCACGCATCTTCTTCTGCCACCTTCTCATCCACGCCTAAGATCGACACTAGGAAGGCTTTGATGGTCTGATGGCGCTTGTATACTGCTTGGGCAAGGGCCATCCCGTTTTCCGTCAGGAAGACCGGGCCGTACTTCTCCCGTTCAATAAGGCCATGATCGGCCAATACCCCCATCGCTTGGTTCACACTGGCCTTTGAGACGCCGAGCTTCTCGGCCACATCGGTCGTTCGCGCTCCATCTTCATCGGCTGTCTCCAGCACAGCCTCCAAGTAGTCTTCAAGGGACGGTGATATTTGCATTTGTTCCTCAACCAAGTCATCACCCCATAGCGGACTTAGGCATTCACGGCGGGGCGAAGTAAGGCCCGCCTAACTTATTCTATGGGAATCTTACTCCATTTGGCTGGACATGTCAAGGGATTTGTCAAGGTATGCTGGGTCTCCCACACATTTTGTTGCCGGGTTATTGACATATGCTTAAAGCAGGGGTAGACTAGGTAATGAACATATGACCATTAGGGACGGCAGGGAAGGGAAGATTTCAAAGGACGGAGGTGATTGGTGCAATGAAGATCGCGATAACGGCCCAAGGCAGTACTCTGGATGCAGCCATGGATCCCCGGTTCGGGCGGTGTGAGCATTTTGTCATTGTCGATTTGGAGACGGAAAGCTACGAAGCCTTCCCCAACGAAGGGGTGATGGCTTCTGGGGGAGCTGGCACCCAGGGGGCCCAGTTTCTAGCCAACAAAGACGCAGCTGCGGTCATTACCGGACATGTGGGGCCCAACGCAGCCCGATCTTTACAGGCCGCGGGCATCAACGTTTATAGTATGGCTTCCGGCACCGTGCGGGAAGCTTTAGAGGCCTTTAAGAACGGGGAGCTGCCAGAGGTTTCAGGCTCTACAGTCCGTCGCCATTTTGGCATGGGCAGAAAATAGGGGGAGGTAGGGGGATGAAAATCGCAATTGCAACAGCCGATGGGGCCGTATCACCCCATTTTGGCCATTGTCCTGAGTTTACCTTGGCTTTGGTGGAAAACGGTCAAATTAAACAGATGGAGACTGTCCCCAGCCCCGGTCATCAGCCGGGCGCCCTGCCGGAGTTTTTGGCCAAGCTGGGTGTTTCCATCATCATTGCCGGCGGCATGGGCCCGAGGGCCCAGGAGCTCTTCCAAGCAAAGGACATCGAAACCATCATTGGGGCTGAGGGCCCGGTGATGGAGGTGGTTGAAGCTTATCTAGCCGGAAACTTGCAGGTGGGCGAGGACGCCTGTGATCATGGGCATGAATGCGATTAAGGTGGGTATGCCATGATTCTAGCAATTGCCAGCGGCAAAGGTGGAACTGGCAAAACAACCCTAGCAGTCAACCTGGCCTTGCTCCTTGCTGAGACCATGCCTGTTGCCTTTCTGGACTGTGATGTGGAGGAGCCAAACGCCCATTTGTTTCTAAAGCCAACGATCGAAACTTGTGAGCAGGTCGCCCTGCCAGAACCCATTGTTGATAAGGCCAGGTGCAACGGGTGCGGTAAATGTGCCGAAATCTGCGCCTTCAATGCCATCCTGGCCTTCGGTGACCAAGTGCTCACCTTTCCCGAGCTTTGCCATGGGTGTGGGGGGTGCGCCTTGCTATGTCCCGAGGAAGCCATCACCGAAGAGCCCAGGGGCATCGGCGTGCTCGAAACCGGCTGGGCGGATCGGATCAGGTTCATCCATGGTCGGGTAGACATAGGGATGCCCTTGGCCACTCCTGTAGTCAAAGCTGTAAGGAAGAGGGCTAAGGACACGGATGGTCTGGTCATCGTTGATGCACCCCCGGGAACGTCCTGCCCCGTTGTCGCTTCCGTCAAGGACAGCGACTACTGTCTGTTGGTCACCGAGCCCACACCCTTCGGGCTAAATGACCTTGAGCTGGCCGTCGGCATGGCCAGGGAATTAAAGGTCCCCTTCGGTGTGGTCATCAATCGGGCTGGACTTGGGGATGACAAGGTTGCTGATTACTGTGCCAGGGAAGGCATCCCTATTTTGCTGGAAGTGCCCTTTGATCGAAGATATGCAGCCTGCTACGCCCGGGGAGGACAACTTGTCAGGGAGTTTCCCAAGCTGCAGGATGGGCTCAGGAAGCTTTGGCTCAGGATAAGGATGGAGGTAGGAGGCAATGGTGCAGGAGCTGCTTGTCATCAGCGGTAAGGGGGGGACGGGCAAGACCTCTGTGGTGGGATCCCTGGCGGCCTTGGCGAAAAATAAGGTGCTGGCCGACTGTGATGTGGATGCGGCCGATCTCCATTTGCTCCTTGCTCCAAAGGTGCGAAAGACATATGATTTTTCTGCTTCCAAGGAAGCCGTTGTCCATGGGGATCGCTGCACCGGCTGCGAAAGGTGCATCTCCGTCTGCCGCTTCGATGCCCTGGCCATGGTTGATGATCTTGCCGCAGTCGATCCAATTGCCTGTGAAGGCTGCGGCGTATGCGCCCACATCTGTCCCCGGGAAGCAATCGTCATGGATGATGTCATCTCGGGGAACTGGTACATCTCCGATACGGATTACGGGCCCATGGTCCATGCCAAGCTGGGCATCGCCCAGGAGAACTCCGGCAAGCTTGTCACCCAAGTTCGGCGCGAAGCCAGGAAAATCGCTGAAAGGGCTGGACTTGACTATATCATTATCGATGGACCGCCGGGCATCGGCTGTCCGGTGATCTCATCCATTGC
>JAAZLZ010000209.1 GCA_012799075.1 Bacillota bacterium | reverse complement strand
TGAACTTCTCCCCCAAGGATTCCAAGCTGCCCAAGATCTCTGGAATGGCAAACAGTCCAATCAAAATCGGAAGCAAATCCAGCCCTCCGATGAGGGGTTCGATCCCCATGGTGAAGCGGGGTGCACCGTCCACCGGCGCGATGCCGATGGTTCCCATTAGGATCCCAAACAGGCCGGCGAGGATTCCCTTGAGCAGCGACCCTTCAGAGAGGGTAATGATAATGGCAAGGGAGAAGAGCCCCACGGAAAAGTACTCATAAGGGCCGAATTTGAGGGCCACCTTGGCCAGTTGGGGGGCGACGGCGCACAAGATGACTAAACTGAATATCCCCCCGATGAAGGATGCGGTAATCCCCGTACCTAAGGCCTTGCCACCTTGGCCCTTCTGGGTCAGGGGATAGGCGTCGAAGGTGGTGGCAATCGAGGAAGGTGTGCCCGGGATATTAATCAATGTGGCACTGATTAATCCTCCAGTGATTCCGCCCACATAGGTGCCCATCATCAAGGCCATCCCATCGATGGGATGGATGCCGAAGGTGAGGGGGATAAGGAGGGCGATGGCCATGGTGGCCGTCATCCCGGGGATGGCTCCCACGATGATGCCAAAGACCACACCGACAAAAATTAAGCCCAACCTGGGCAATTGGAAAACAAGTCCAGCTCCGAGAATGAAATTATCAAGCATAGCCGTACCCCCTATTCAAACAAAATGCCAGCGGGCAGCCAGACGTACATTACCTTCTGGAAGACATACCAAAGGACCACCAAGGTGAGGCCCGATCCGATGACAATCCGGGGAATACGGCCGGTTACCTTGGGACCCAAGTGCCACATGCCCACGCACAGGAAGATGAACGTGGCGGGGAAGTAGCCCAGCACATTGAGGAGCAGGACATAAAGAAAGATGGCTATCAGCCCGATCAGGGCTGCAAAACTCCTCTTGCCCTTGGGAGCATCAACCTTGGCTGGCGCCTTTCTTGCCAGGAGGAAACCCGCAACGAACATACAAACGCAAATGAGCTGGGGAAACAACGCAGGGCCGACAGGGTCCCACGTCGTCTTCCTTAGACTCAGGCTCATGATGAAATAAACCAGGGAAACGGCCATGAACAGGCCGCCGGTAATCCGATCACTAATCAATGATATCACCTCTAAAGGTGGGGAGGAAGGGCTCCTCCCCACTTTAACGGTTAGTTTCCTTTGATTTGGGCAGCGTACTTAGCGATGTAGTCGTTCTCCTGGGATAGATGTTCGATGAATTTCTCCCTGGGGAGAAACTCGGCATTGTAGGTGATCTTCGCCAGGTCCGCCTGGAATTCGGGGTCCGCACAGAGCTTCTCGAGGGCTTCCTCAAGAACCTCGATGACCTCTGCAGGAAGTCCCTTCGGTCCATAGACTCCCAGCGGCAGGGGCGCGACCAGGTCAAAGCCTTGTTCTTTCGCCGTTGGCACGTCGGCGATTACCGGCTCCCTTTCCTCGGACAAAACCGCCAGATACTTCAGGTTGTTGGCCTGAACGTGGGGCATGGTGGCGCCCACTGCCTCATACATGACCTGGGTGTGTCCACCGAGGACGGAGGCCATGCGGTTAGCACCGCCGCCAACATCCACGAGCTTAAGCTCGATGTCCAGGACGTCATTAAGGGCTATGCCGGTGAACTGGCTGGTTCCGCCGGCGCCCATGGCGTACAGAACGCCGTTGGGGCGCTCTTTGGCGTAGGCCTGCAGCTCAACTAAGTTGTTGAAGGGAGCATCGCTCTTCGCCAGGATGGCCTGGGGAGCAACGGCTACCAGGGCCACCGGGTCGAAATCGGCATAGCCGAAATCGGCCAGGTCCATATGGTAGGCAATATGCATGGCGGTATGATGGAGCAAAAGAGTATATCCATCGGGTCTGGCCCGTTTTACTTCGCTGCACCCGGCGACTCCACCGGCGCCCTCCATATTGACTACAACAATGGGCTTAGGCAGATAGTCAACCAGGTGTTTCTCCATGATCCGCGCTAGGGTGTCCGAGGTTCCACCGGGTGCATAGGGCACCAAGAGTTTGATCGGCTTGACTGGATAACTAGCCGCACTGACGGTAGCACCCACCAGGAAGATCGCGATAATTGCTAAGAGTAGTCTCGTTCTTTTCATCTTCTCATGCCTCCTTTTAGAAGTGTCATCCTTGCCTTGACCCTGGCTGGAACCTCTGTTCACCTCCTCCCCACAGGACTTAGACGGACTTCGACATTCTGCTTCATTCTCCTGTCAAGGGAAAGGCCTTCTCCCACTGTTGCCCGGTGGTGAATTCCGGCAAATTTGGCAAGGCGGGAGGAAACCAGGTAAAAATAGAGAATTATATAGACACCACGCACAACAGACAACACAGGCAATAAAGTGAACGTTTGTTGCAGTTAAGGCCGATCGACGCGTCGGAAAAAGCCAAAAACGAAAGGGGATGGAAGAAGTGAAAAAATGGTGGTTGTTGCTAGGTGTGCTGCTGTTGGTTGCCGGGTTGGCCGTAAATTGTTATGCGGCGGAGTACGTCATCAAGTATGCCCACGGAGACCCCCCCGATCCGATTAAGGGACCGGCCCATGGTGATGCGCTGATCTTCAAGTACTATGCCGAAGAGCGGTCCGGCGGACGGATTGAGGTGGAGATCTATCCGTCCAGTGAACTTGGCTCCGAGCGGGAGATGCTAGAGGGCGTCCAGCTGGGCAGCATCGAGATGTGCAACGTGAGTGAGGGTTCGGTGGCGGGCTTTTTCCCTGAGATTATGTGCTTGGCCGTGCCTTACATGTTCCGATCAGAACATATCGCTTGGGAGGTCCTCGATGGTCCGGTTGTTGCCGAACTCATGGAGGAAATGAGAAACCAGTCGGGCGTTCGCTGCCTCAAGGTGAGCGAAAACGGCTTCCGGAACTTCACCAATACCGTCCGGCCCATCAAAAAGCCAGAGGATATGGCGGGTCTGAAATTCCGCACCATGGAGCACCCAGCCCACATGAAGATGGTGGAGTCTATGGGAGCATCGCCGACGCCTATCGCCTGGGGCGAGCTTTACACCGCGTTGCAGATGGGAGTTGTCGACGGCCAGGAGAACCCCGTCTGCTTGATCGAGGTCATGAAGTTCTATGAAGTCCAGAAGTACCTGACCATGGACGGCCACATCTATTCAATCGACTTCACCTTCATCAATGATGATTTCTTCCAGTCGCTGCCTAAGGATTTGCAGCAGATCGTACTCGATGCCGCGATCTTGGCCGGCCTGGTCCACCGGGGCATGCAGATTTGGACGTCGGCCACCGGGGTCGACCGGCTGCGGGAGCAGGGAATGGAAGTCTACTTCCCGACGGTGGAGGAACTGGAGGCCTTCAGGGCCAAGGCGGGTCCCCCTGTTGAGGCCTGGATTCGGGGGCAGATCGGCGATGCGTGGGTTGACAAGGTCATCGTCGAAGTTGAACGGGCCGAGGAGAAATATCAGGTTGGTTCCGGCAAGTGGCCCATGTGGTAGATGAAGGATAAGGCCTGGGCGCCCTGGCGCCCAGGCTCCCTTCGTCCACATCATTAGGAGGGACCTAACAATGGAAAAGCTCGATCGGACGCGGGAACTTTTGACCCGGATCTGCGAAATCGGCATTATTATCCTAATGACGTGTATGACTATTGTGGTTTGGTATGGTGTGGTAGGTCGGTATATCCTGCACAAAACGGTGGTCTGGACCGAAGAGCTGGCTCGCTATCTGATGATCTGGACGGCCTACATGGGAACGGGACTGGCCTTCTACCAAGGGGCCCACGTGGGCGTGACCTTCGTCATCGATAAGCTGCCCTTCAAGGTCAGGAAGTGGATCTTGCTGCTGGGCAACGTGGTGATCGGGTGGTTTTACTATTTGGTTGTCCGCCATGGTTACGTGATCGTCAAGCGGGTGCACAGGCAGCTCGCCCCAAGTCTCCGTGTTCCCATGTCCTACGCTTATGCCGCGGTATTCGTCGGCGGCATCATCTTCTTCGTGTACCTGTTCTTTGCAACGATTGAGCTGCTCACCGCGAAGGAAGAGCCAACAAGAATTCAGATTGGGGAGGACGCGTAATGGTAAGGGTCATCGTTATTACATTCATCGCGACCTTAGTTGCCGGTATGCCCGTCGCCTTTGTCTTAGGCATTAGCGCGGCGGTGGCCTTGGCCGTCTGGGGGAGGACCCCCATGCTGGTCATTGCCCAACGCATGTTCACCGGCATCGACCAGTTCCCCTTGATGGCCATCCCCTTCTTTATCCTTGCCGGGGAGATGATGAACACCGGGGGGATCACCCGGGGATTGCTTCGTTTCTCCGATGCCCTCGTCGGCCATATCCGCGGGGGGCTGGCCCAGGTCAATATTGTGGCCAGCATGCTCTTCGCGGGCATTACCGGGGCGGCCGTTGCTGATACGTCGGCCCTGGGCTCCATCTTGATTCCAGCCATGATCGAAGAGGGTTATGATGTGGACTTCAGTGCCGCGGTAACGGCTGCCTCATCGGTGGTTGGCCCCATTATTCCCCCGAGCATTCCCGCGGTCATCTACGCGGTGACTGCAGGCATCTCCATCGGCGGATTGTTCCTTGCCGGGTTTGCACCGGGGATCCTCTTTGGCTTCGGCATGATGGTGGTGGCCTACTTCATCTCTAAAAAGCGGGGCTACCCCCGCCGGGAAACCCCTATTACTTTGAGGCAGTTTCTCGACACTTTCAAGAGGGCCGTGCTGGCGTTAGTCATGCCGTTGATCATCCTCGGGGGCGTCTTGAGCGGTATATTCACCCCTACGGAGGCTGCTGCGATTGCGGTGGCCTATGGCCTGGTGGTGGGACTTTTCATTACCCGGGAATTGAAGCTCAAGGATCTGCCGGGCATCATGATCCGGGCTGGCCTGACCACCAGCATGATCCTCTTAGTTGTGGCCTGTGCCAGCATTCTGTCTTGGGTGCTAAGCACCCAGAAGATTCCCGCCCAAATAGCCGCTTTCTTCTTGTCGTTAACCACTAATCCGTTGTTGATGCTGTTTATCGTCAATATCTTTCTGCTGATGGTAGGGTGTGTGATGGACACCTCCGCGGCGATTATCATCCTGGTGCCCATCCTGGCCCCGATGATGGAGTCCTTGGGCATCCATCCCCTCCATTTTGGCTGCATCATGGTGGTTAATCTATGCATCGGTTTGGCCACCCCGCCCGTTGGACTTTGCTTGTTTGTCGCCTGCGGCATATCGAAAATCGGTCTGGAAGACATCACCAGGGAGATCTGGCCCTTCATCGCGGTGGAAATTCTGGTGCTGTTCATTATCACCTATATTCCCGCGATACCCATGTTCCTGCCCAAAATGATGGGGCTTTATTGACCCCAATGGCATTGGGCTTGCCTGCCCCCCCAATTCGGGGAGGGTTCGGCGCGGCTTTGGTCGGCGATTATTCAGCGAAGGAGGCGAAATCGTGAGGAAGGTTCGATTGGGTATTGTCGGTTGTGGGTTTGTGGCCCATCTGCACATGAGCGCTCTGCGTCAG
Source organism: Bacillota bacterium (assembly GCA_012799075.1). Lineage (GTDB taxonomy): Bacteria > Bacillota > Limnochordia > JAAZLZ01 > JAAZLZ01 > JAAZLZ01. The sequence goes on along the minus strand of JAAZLZ010000209.1, from coordinate 815 downwards.
GTAACGGGCGTTCAGGTGGAGGTTGTGGGGGTTGCTTCCCGGACCCGGGAGCGGGCAGAGGCCTTTGCGCGGCAATACGGGATCAAGAATTACTACACCGACTATCGTTATCTCCTGGACAATGAAGACATCGATGCCATTGATGTTTGTGTGCCCAACAACCTCCATGAGGAGGTGTGCATCAACAGCGCCAAGGCGAAAAAACACATCATCTGCGAAAAGCCCCTGACAGGCTACTTCGGACAAGACTTGCCAGGCGAAGTGACCAACATCGGCCATACCGTCCCCAAAAGACAGATGTACAAAGTGGCCATGGACAGCGCCCACCGGATCCTCCGGGCCGTTGAGGACAATCAAGTGATCTTGGGTTATGCGGAGGATTTCGTGTATGCACCCCCCTTGGTGAAGGCCAAAAGGCTGATCGAAGTCAGTGGGGGAACCATCCTTGACATCCGGGCTGAGGAAAGCCACAGCGGCTCCCATGCAGCTTACTCCCGGGAGTGGCGGCTAGCTGGCGGGGGGTCCTTGCTGAGGCTTGGCTCCCACCCCTTGGGAGCGGTGCTCCATTTGAAGCACTTTGAAGGAATGCTCAAGGAAGGCAGGCCCATCCAGGTCAAATCGGTGACCGCGGAAATGGGCAACTTGACCAAAGCGCCCAGCTTCACCGCGGAGGAGAAAAAGTGGATGGTCCATGAATGGCAGGATGTTGAGGACTGGGCCGCGGTCTTCCTGACCTTCACAGACGGCACCAAGGCTGCCGTTTTCTCCAACGACACCACCCTGGGCGGGGTGGTCAACACCGTGGATGTCTATCT
>JAAZLZ010000208.1 GCA_012799075.1 Bacillota bacterium | reverse complement strand
CGAGTCTATGGAGTTCAACCATGTCCGGAAATCCAGCGAGGGAGTAATATTCATGGCCAGTTTGAGGGCCTTTGTGGCTGTAGAGTTGGACCCGAAGATTGCGCCAAGGGTCGTTGCTGTTCAAGAACAACTAGCCAGGGACGGCTGGCGAAGGGTCAAATGGGTCAAAGCCCATAATCTCCACTTTACCCTGAAATTCCTGGGAGAGGTCCCCGTTGACAATCTAGAGCAGATAGTAGGGTCGATCGGCCGTGGGCTGCGGGGCTTTCCTAAGTTTGGGGTAGAGCTGGCCGGCATCGGGGCATTTCCATCGGTGAGCCGCCCTAGGGTGGTTTGGATTGGAGTTGGGCAGGGGAAAGAAGAGCTTTGTACCCTTGCTGAACTGGTACGGGGGGAATTTCCCCCAGAAAAGCAGCCATTTCGCCCCCATCTTACCATTGGACGAGTAAAGGATGTCACGGCAATCCCGGCTTTGGAGGGAAGAGCGGACCTCAAACTGGGCAGGTTCACCGTGGAAAGGGTTAGTTTGATCCAAAGCACCCTTACCCGCAGCGGACCAATCTATACTTGTCTACAGGATTTTCCGTTGGCAGGCCATGGGGAAGTTGAGGGATGGGAGGAGAAGGGGCTTGACTGAAAAGCAGAAAGCATTGGAGTTGGCCCTGCTGCAAATTGAAAGGCAGTTTGGGAAAGGTTCGATTATGAGGCTGGGGGAAGCTTCTGATAAGCTTAACGTCGAAGTGATCCCCAGCGGCTCATTAGCCTTGGATATTGCTCTGGGGGTAGGAGGTGTGCCCCGGGGGCGAGTAGTGGAGATTTTTGGGCCGGAAGCGTCGGGCAAGACTACCCTGGCCATGCATATCATGGCCGAGGCCCAAAAGGCGGGTGGCATTGCCGCCTTCATCGACGCGGAACACGCGCAGGACCCAAGCTATGCTCAAAGGTTAGGTTTGGACCTGAACACCTTGCTGATTTCCCAGCCAGATACCGCTGAACAGGCCTTGGAGATCGCTGAGGCTCTGGTTCGCAGCGGAGCGGTGGATGTGGTTGTGGTGGATTCGGTGGCCGCCCTGGTTCCCCGGGCGGAAATCGAAGGCGAGATGGGGGACTCCCATGTGGGGCTTCAGGCGAGATTGATGTCCCAGGCATTGCGAAAACTTACCGGGGCCATCAATAAGTCGCGTACGACCGTTGTGTTCATCAACCAGATCCGGGAGAAGGTAGGGATCATGTTTGGCAACCCAGAAGTTACTCCCGGAGGCAGGGCACTGAAGTTTTATGCTTCTGTCCGGATGGATATCCGGCGAATTGAGAGCATCAAACAGGGAACGGACACCATTGGCAACAGAACTAGGGTGAGGATCGTTAAGAACAAGGTCGCCCCGCCTTTCCGGGAAGCGGAATTCGACATCATGTATGGGGAGGGCATTTCCAAGGAAGGCAACATCCTAGACGTTGCAGCCGACTTGGATATCGTCACCAAGAGCGGTTCCTGGTATTCCTACGGTGACTTGCGTTTGGGGCAGGGACGGGAGAATGCAAAGACATTCTTGAAGGAGAATCCTGAAGTGGCCAGGGAGGTCGAGCTCAAGGCCAGGGAAGCCGCCGGCTTGCCCTCCATTGATAAGGAGGCTGCTTCCAAGGAGGCCGAGGATAAGGAATAAGGATGGAGCAGTCACAGAAAGACGCCCTAGAAAAAGCCTTTCGCTATCTTACCTACCGGGACCGGACCCGGGGGGAGATGACCGCATACCTGGCAAAGAAAGGGTATAGCGAAGAGGTAATCGCCGACACCCTGCAGAGACTAACAAGCCTTGGCTACATCGACGACCGCCGGTTCGTCCGGCAATGGATTGCGTGGCGCCGGCGGGGGAACGGGTATCACCGGTTGCGGCAGGATTTGTTGGCCAAGGGTGTGGAAAGGCGGATTGTGGATGAGGAGATGGCGGACCTATCTCCCCAAGATGAGCAGGAGTATGCTATTGCCCGGGATCTGGCCCAAAAGCGGATGCTCCGCTACCAAGGGGACGCCCCTGAGGCAACTGCTCGAAAACTCGCAGCTTACCTTGCTAGAAGGGGTTTCGCCTTCGGTATTATCAGCCAAGTTGTCCGGGAACTTATGGGTGGACCCCTTGCTTGACACTGTATGGAAAAGAAAGTACAATGGGACCGATATGGCGGGGG
>JAAZLZ010000207.1 GCA_012799075.1 Bacillota bacterium | reverse complement strand
CCACCAAATCCGCGGCGCCTTCCCTGATTACCTGGGCCGCTAGTTGGGGATTGCCGAGGGACCCGGCGGCAATGAGGGGCAAAGTGGTCTTCTCCCGGATGCGCCTTACAAGGGGGAGCAATGGGCCCCTGGGGAAATATGTTGGTTGAATGCTCCATTGTCCGCTTTCGGCAATACCTGCGGAAACGTGGATATAGGATATGTTTCCCTCTTTTTCCAAGCGCTCCGCCACCTTGCACGCATCATCGAGTGTAAAACTGCCCGGTGGAAAATCGCTGCCGCTTAAACGCACACCGACGATTGCCTCCGATCCCAGCTCATCCCGCGCCGCCCCGGCAATTTGGCTGAGGAGCAAAGCCCGATCCTGCCCGTATCGGTCGTGCCGCCTATTTGTATGGGGGCTTAGGAATTGGTTGAGCAAATACCCGTGGGTTGCGTGGATTTCTACTCCGGCAAAGCCTGCTCTGATTGCCCTTGCCGCGGCCTTGATGAATAGCTCGATGAGGTGTTCGATCTCACTCGACGATAAGGCCCGCGCCTTCTCCCCATTGGGACACACAGTCTCCGAAGCGGACACCGGCTGGCAGCCTATAACCTGGCTGCTGGTTTGCCGTCCCGCGTGGTTCAGCTGGCAAATGGGAACTGTCCCGTAGGCGGTTAGAGATTCGGCAAGGAGGTTCAGCCCCGGAATGAGGGAGTCATCATAGGTGCCCAGCTGCATTGGATTGGCCCGTCCGGCCACATCAACACATGTGTGCTCGGTGATGATCATGCCCACTCCGCCTGCGGCCCGGGCAGAATAATATTCAATGAGCTCCCTAGTCACCAGGCCGCCAGGGGCAGCAAGTCTGGTCCCCATGGGCGTCATGACCAGGCGATTTGGCAAGCGGACAGGGCCCAGGTTCAACGATCGGTGGAGCACATCGATATCTGCCAATCAGTCCCCTCCTTACGCCCCTAGACATTTAATGGGCCGCTTTGCGGCCCATCGATGCTTCTAACCAAGTTTCTTGACCCCTTGCTCAGGTCCTGGAGGTCCGTAAAAGAACATGAAGGTCAGGAGTTCATCACCGGTATTCTTGAATTGATGCCGCAGCCCCGGCGGCATGAACACAAGATCGCCCGCCTTGATTTCCGCCTCTACCCCGTCGGTAATGGCAATGCCCTTGCCGCCGGTGATGTACATGACTTCTTCTTCCGTTTCATGGATGTGATACGGGATTTCCCCGCCAACAGGGATTTCACAGGAACCTACGGAGATGTGTTTTGCACCGGAAGTGTAATCCACCCATACACCTACGCGTCGATCTGGGTTCTTGGCATCGATGAACTTGACCTGGTCCTTGTTCATGATCAAGTAGTCTGCCATCAGTTTATCACCTCTGTTGTTATTTTGCCGCGCCCCATGGGCGTGGTTGGCTAGAATCACGCACCTAAGTCTCTATCCATATTAATCTACGCCAAAAGACAAAAAATACCTCCCTCATCTTGACAGGCAGGAACAAAAGCAAAGGCGGGGCTGCTCGGAAAGAACAGCCCCGCCGTCAACTGCTTTTTTACTTGGCTGCCGCACTGACCCCTGCGGCTTTGCCCGAGACGAAGGCCCATAGGGTGGCAACCCCCGGCATGGACTCATTCCCGTGGGCCGCACCGATGATTTCCCCGGCTGCCCAAAGCCCTGGAATCACCTGACCTTCCTCATCAAGCACTCTCATGTCCGTCGTCACCCGCACCCCGCCGAGGGATGTGGCAGTCCTCAGCTTTTGCTCCATTACGTAGTACGGAGGCTGAAGAATAGGGGCGGAGAGATTCTTCCGACCAAAGACCGGGTCATTGCCTGCAGCAACGGCCTGGTTGTACTGCTCAATAGTAGCCGCTAATCCCGCAGGATCGATGCCCATTTCTGCCGCCGCGGCTGCCAAGTCATCATGTCGGGCAATTCGCCCCGGCTGGGCAATCAGCTCTTCGATTTGATCGTCGGTGAAGTTGAACACCATCGTCAGCCCCATCTCATCGAGCTTGGCCTTCATAGCACTGTCAAAGACGATGAATAGCTGTGTTCCTGGCTGTTCTAGGGTCTTTTTCTTCAGGGATACGATATCCACGCTCTCATCAATGACCCGCTCACCATTGCTATTGACCAAGATGGCCCCAAATCCAACCAAGGGAACGCTGGCAATGGTGGTCAGCTGAGCCCTGCCGGGAGCGATTTCCACCCCGTGGGGGTAGACTTTCATCTTATCCATGAAAGTCAAATCGGCTCCAACTTCGGCGGCCATCTTATGGCCGTCGCCCGTCGAAGAAACAGGACCGTAGTAGAGGACTGACTGCAAGCTCTCCGGCCACATGTCCATGTCCGCCCCAAAGCCGCCCGTTGCCAGGATGACGGCATCAGCACTGATTACCTGCTCCGAACCGCCCTTGTCAACGGCGACTACTCCAGTGATCCGGCCGTTTTCTTGGACGAGTCTTTTGGCCCTGGTATTGAGGAGAACCTCAACCCCCTTGGCAGCAGCTGCTTCGTTTAGCGACTTGATCAAGGCGGACCCTCCGCCTGTCCAGCGGAAGGACCGATCAATGCGGTGCTCTGCCCACTTAACAGGTTCGGGACCAAAGGCAACCCCCAGATCCTCCATCCAATCCATGACAGCTCCGCCCTGCTTAGCCATGAGCCAGGTGAGCCGCGCGTCGTTAGTGTACTCGCCGCCCTTCATCAGGTCTAGGAAGAAGATCTCGGCGCTGTCCCCTTCAATGCCTGCCTGGGCTTGCAGCCTAGAGCCGGCAGCGGTGGTCACTGCACCACAGATCAAAGTTGCTCCACCAAGGAAAGGCATTTTCTCCAGCAATACCACATCGGCGCCCTCTTCGGCGGCTGCGATGGCTGCCAGCAGGCCGGCTCCTCCTCCTCCAACTACCACCACATCGGCCGATGCGGCAAAGACTGCCGAGCCCGCTAGACTCAATACCAGCAACAATGCGACTAACGTTCTTTTCATGCTCTCGCCTCCCCATCTTGAATTGAAATCAGTTCTTATCCAGGACATGTATACAACGCTCCCCATTGGGAATCCTTTCTCAAAGTCCAATTTTCCGCTGTTTAGACGAGTGTCCATTTTCTCATTAACAGCTCCCACAGCTGACCCTTCCCACCCCACACAGGAATTGGACCTTCCACTGTCTAATGTTTGATTTGACAAGGTTGGCCCCTTGACAAACCCCTTCGTGGACAATTGACGCATGCAGGAGTGTGTACTATAATAATGGTGTTCGCCTAGACGGGTTGACGATTAAGCCGGAGTGGGGGAACGGCAGACCCGGGGGACTTAAAATCCCCTGCTCGTAAGGGCGTGCGGGTTCGAATCCCGCCTCCGGCACCAGTAAAATGGGCTCACAATTTTAATCAGCTTACCCTGGTGCGAAGCTGCCGCAAGTCGCCAGAGGCATCGTTTCGAGACTGCCATCTTTGGGCAGTTTTTTTGTCTGGCAACGGCTGCCTAAATGAAAGCCCGCCACCGATTGGTGGTCAATTAAACGCATCTAGCGCTGTATAGACAAAGAAGACGCCCCAGCTCGACAATTGGTTGACTCCTTAAAGGGACGGCTCCCTTCATCTGCCTGTTGCCAATCTTTCCCGAGGATACAGGAACTTGGTCCCCTTGGGGCTAAGTATTTATTCAAGACTGGATACCCCCGAATTTAGTTATACATGGTTTCGCCCGGTGGAACCGGTCTATTTGGGCCAAGCATAGTATACGAGGAGCGGTGGCCATGAGACCGCTAATCACTATCATCCTGGTGCTCCTTTGTCTTGTCGCTCCCTTTGCCATG
>JAAZLZ010000206.1 GCA_012799075.1 Bacillota bacterium | reverse complement strand
TGCCCGCCGACTGGTGGAAGCGGACAAGTTCACCCGGGCGGGCAAGTTCAAGGGCTGGCGGCCCCGCCTGCTCCTAGGAAGCGACATCTACGGCAAGACCATCGGCATCGTGGGCATGGGCCGGATCGGCCAAGCCATGGCCCGGCGGGCCAAGGGCTTTAACATGAACATTCTCTACTACGATGAATACAGGCCCGATGCCAAGTTGGAGAAGGAGCTGGGAATCACCTACGCGCCCTTCGACGAGCTTTTGCAGAAGTCCGACTACGTTTCGATTCACGTGCCCTTGATGGAGTCCACCCATCACTTCATCGGCGAACGGGAGCTGAAGCTGATGAAGAAGAGCGCTTACCTCATCAACTCGGCCCGGGGGCCCATCGTGGATGAAAAGGCCTTGGTCAAGGCCCTGAAGGAGAAGGAAATCGCCGGTGCCGGCCTTGACGTCTTCGAAGATGAGCCGGAGCTGGCCCCTGGTCTTGCGGAGCTGGACAACGTGGTCATTGCTCCCCACATCGCCAGCGCCACCGTCGAGACCCGCTCCAAGATGGCCACCATGGCCGCGGAGGGCTGCTTGTCCGTCCTTAAGGGAGAAAAGCCCGTCAACCTGGTCAACGAGGACGTCTGGGAGAAGCGGAGGAAATAGGGAGGGGTAGGAACAATGGCACGGGAAATAGTGATCCAGGCGGGCTCGGTCAAAATGGACGCCGAGCTCAACGATACGAAAGCGGCCGATGCCATCTGGGAGGCCCTGCCCATCGAGGGTCGGGGCAGCCGCTGGGGGGAGGAGATCTACTTCTCCATCCCGGTCCAGTGCAAACAGGAAAAACCCCAGGAAGTGGTGGAGGTTGGCGACTTGGCCTACTGGCCTCCGGGGAGTGCCTTTTGCATCTTCTTCGGACCGACCCCGGCCAGCTCCGGAGATGAACCTAGGGCCGCAAGCGCGGTCACCGTCTTCGGCAAGGTCAAGGGTGATGCCAAGGAATTTGGCAAGGTTCGTTCCGGTGAAAAGGTGACGGTTACCAGGAAGGAGTAGCTTGTGGCCCAGGTACAAGTGGCGGTCCATCCAGCGGAAGTAAACCCCGCCAAGCTTCCCGGGAAGCGGGTAGTAATGTTTGACGTCCTCAGGGCCTCCAGCACCATTGTCACGGCATTGGCTGCGGGGGCCCGGGGGATTGTGCCCGTTGTGGAGGTTGACGAGGCCAGGGCCCAGGCAAAGGCCTACGGCCCTGGCACCCTCCTGGGAGGGGAGCGGGGGGCCAAGCGGATCCCTGGCTTTGACTTGGGGAACTCCCCCCTGGAGTATGTCGGCCAGGTGGTTCGGGATCGGATCATTGTGATGACGACGACTAATGGCACCAAGGCCCTGGCCCGGGGGGCCGGGGCCCGGGAAATACTGGTGGGCTGCCTGCTTAACGCCCCATCCCTGGCCGATTACCTCGCGGCCAGTCCTGGAGGGGACATCCTGCTCATCTGCGCCGGGGTCCGGGGCCGCATCGCCCTGGAGGACATCCTGGGGGCGGGTTGTGTAGTCTCCCTCCTGGAGCGGCGGGGGATGGAAATCGAAGGCGATGGGGCCTTTCTAGCGGCCCAGGTCTACTTCATGTACCGGGATGACTTGGCCGCCGCCATGGGGACTTTTGAGCACGGCCGAAGGCTCTTGGAGCTGGGCTTTGGCGAGGATATCGCCTACTGCGCCCAGAAGGGCCCTTTGGCCGTGCTTCCTCGATTAGAAGGGGGCATCATCAGGGTGGGGGATGGACATGTTTGGTGAACTAGTTACTGTGGAGGGAGCCCTTGACCTATTGGATGGTGCCCTCCAGAAGGCTTGGGGGATCGATCGGCCTTGGGAGGAGATTCCATTGCTCCAGGGCCTTGGCCGGGTCGCCGCCCGGGACTTGATATCGCCCATCGATCTGCCCGGGTTTGCCCGCTCCACCGTCGATGGCTATGCGGTGCGGGCGAGGGATACCTACGGGGCCTCCGAGTCCCTGCCGGCCCCTTTGCGGCTGGTCGGGGAGGTGGCCATGGGCCGGATGGCGGCAAAACCCCTGGGTCCCGGAGAAGCCCAGCGGATCGCAACCGGAGGCATGCTTCCCCCAAATGCCGATGGGGTGGTCATGCTCGAGTACGCCTTGGAGCTTGGCGATGGCTTCGTTGAGATCATGCGGGGCATCTCACCGGGGGAGAACCGCCTCCAGGCCGATGAAGATCTGAGCCTGGGGGATGTGATCATCCCCAGGGGCTGGACCTTGGCCCCAGCGGATCTGGGGGCCTTGGCCGGGGTGGGGTTTTTGAAAGTACCGGTCATCAAGGAACCCCTGGTGGGCATCTTGTCCACCGGCGATGAGATCGTCCCCCCGGAGGCCCTTCCCAGTCCCGGGCAGGTCCGGGACATCAATGCCTATGCTTTGGCCGGGGAGGTCCTGGCCAAGGGAGGGCAGATCCACCTTGGCGGCATCGTCCCCGATGATTACCACCGGCTCCAAGAGCAAGTTGCGAGGCTGGCTGGGGAATGTCGGATGGTGCTGATCTCAGGGGGCAGCTCCGTCGGCGCCCGGGACCATACCAGAAGGGTCATGGATGAACTGGGGCAGGTGCTGGTCCATGGGATTGCCATTCGACCGGGCAAGCCCACCATCATCGGCCTGGCGGGGGATTGTCTCCTCCTGGGTCTCCCGGGCCATCCCGTATCGGCCCAGGTGGTTTTTCAAATCCTGGGGGGAAGGGCCCTCGACCTTTGGTTCCAACGGCGGCCCCGGGGACCGGGAGCGGTCCTTGCGGCCCGCTTCGGGCGCAACTTGGCCGCGGCCCAGGGACGGGAGGACTACGTCCGGGTGCGGATCGTACATCGGGAAGGGGAGTTTTGGGCGGAGCCCATCCTGGCCCAGTCGGGATCCATCAACTCCTTGGTCCAGGCCCATGGCCTTGTTCGGATCCCCTTAGAAAAGGAAGGCCTCCGTCAGGGAGAACCGGTAAAGGTGCATCTTTTTGCCGGGGAGGTGGCAAGATGGGAGATCTGACCCATTTGGGGCCCCATGGCCGGGCCCGGATGGTGGATCTGTCGGGAAAGGGAGCAACCCTCCGCCAGGCGGTAGCCCGGGGCGTGGTGACCATGGACCCGGCTACCTTGGACCTTCTGGCCGCGGGGGGAATGGCCAAGGGGGATGTCCTGGCGGTGGCCCAGGTGGCAGGGATCATGGCGGCTAAGAAGACCCCCGAACTAATCCCCATGTGCCACCCCCTAATGCTCACCGGGGTGGATTTGGATTTCTCCCTGGACAGGGCGGAAAGCTGCGTCCATATCCAGGCGGTGGTCAGAACCCACGGCATCACCGGAGTGGAAATGGAAGCGCTAAGTGCAGTCAGCGCCGCGGCCCTAACGATTTATGATATGTGCAAAGCCGTCGACAAGGGGATGACCATCACTAATATCCGGCTGGTGGAAAAGACCGGGGGCAAAAGCGGCACTTACAAGCGAACCGGCGAGGGTTCCTTTGGGGATGAAGGCAGTCCCAGCGGGGAAATATAGAGTCGGGAGGGGACATTTGCCAGGGGACTGGCAAATATTCCTTGCAAGTCCCAGCCCGGTGGGTTATTATATTGTTAGATTAGCACTCTCTGGGGTTGAGTGCTAACAAGCTGGAGAGAAGGAGGTTCTGTGGATGAAACTGAGACCTTTAGCGGACCGGATAGTAGTGCAGACCATGGAGGAGCAAGAGAAGACGCCGGGGGGCATCGTATTGCCGGATACGGCCAAGGAGAAGCCCCAAAAGGGCAAGGTCGTCGCGGTGGGGCCCGGTGCTTATGATGACAAAGGCGCTCGCCGGCCCTTGGATGTAAAAGAAGGGGATGTGATCATCTTTGCCCGTTATGGAGGCACGGAGGTCAAAGTAGAAGGAGAAGAATACCTCATCCTGCGGGAATCGGACGTTTTGGCGGTTGAGGAATAATTTAAAGGATGGTGAACGGCGTAAATGGCAGCTAAGGAACTACTGTATGGAGAGAATGCCCGGCGGGCCATGGAGCGGGGCGTTAACGTTTTAGCCGAAGCGGTGAAGATTACTCTAGGTCCCCGGGGACGGACGGTCGTGCTGGAGAAGAAATTCGGCTCCCCCACCATCACCAACGACGGGGTGACCATCGCCCGGGAGATCGAGCTTGAGGACCCCTTTGAGAACATGGGGGCCCAGCTCCTGAAGGAAGTCGCCACCAAGACCAACGATGTGGCTGGGGATGGAACCACCACCGCCACCGTCTTGGCCCATGCCATGATCCGGGAAGGGCTGAAGAACGTTGCGGCTGGGGCCAATCCCATGCTGCTTAAGCGGGGCATGGACCAAGCCGTCAGCAAAGTCGTGGCCAAGGTCCAGGAGCTCAGCAAGCCGGTGGAAACCAGGGAAGCCATCGCCCAGGTGGCGGCCATTTCCGCCCGGGATGAGTCCGTCGGCGAGCTCATCGCCGAGGCGATGGAGAAGGTGGGCAAAGACGGCGTCATCACTGTGGAAGAGTCCCAAACCATGGGCACCGAGCTGGAAATTGTGGAAGGGATGCAGTTCGATCGGGGCTACATCTCCCCCTACATGGTCACCGACGCGGAGAGAATGGAAGCGGTTCTGCGGGATCCTTACATCCTCATCACCGATCGGAAGCTGACTGCAGTGGCAGAGCTGATCCCCATTTTGGAGAAGGTCAGCCAGTCGGGCAAACCGATCCTGATCATTGCCGAGGACATCGAAGGGGAAGCCCTGGCCACTTTGGTCGTCAACAAAATCCGGGGTATCCTCGATGTGGCCGCGGTGAAGGCCCCAGCCTTCGGGGACCGGCG
>JAAZLZ010000205.1 GCA_012799075.1 Bacillota bacterium | reverse complement strand
TGCTTCCTGCCGATATCACCGGGTTTAATATCTATAATCAACAGTCGGGCCAGTTTCAATTTCAACCAGGGCCCGTGATGACCAATGTGCTGTTGGCCGATGAGATCAACCGCACCATCCCCCGGACCCAGGCAAGCCTGCTGGAGAGCATGGAAGAAGGCCAGGTGACCGTTGATGGTGTAACCTTGCCTTTGCCCCGACCGTTTTTCGTGATTGCCACTCAAAACCCCATTGAACTTGAAGGGACTTTTCCCCTGCCCGAGGCCCAGTTAGACAGGTTCCTCCTTCGGATCGACTTGGGCTATCCCGACCCCGACGAGGAAAGCGCCATCTTGGAGCGTTTTCAACTAGATGATCCCCTAACGAAGCTTGGGGCCATGGTCACCCCCGAGGAGGTCCTCGTTTTGCAGCAGGCCCGACGGGCAGTAAGGGTCAGTCCTCCCGTGCGGGAATACATTGTCAGCCTGGTCCAAGCCACCCGGAATAATCCTTGTTTGCGCTTCGGAGCCAGTCCCCGAGGATCGTTAAGCCTAATGCGCGCCTCCCAGGCCATGGCGGCTTTGCGGGGCAGGGATTATGTGCTGCCCGATGAGGTGAAGGAACTGGCAGGCCCCGTCCTCGCCCACCGACTGCTGCTTCGACCTGAGGAGCGCCTGCGGGGGATCACAACCCACGAGGTCCTGGCCGACATCATCGAGCAAGTGCCCGTACCGGCCCCTGTCGAGTAGAACGATGGAACGAGATGCTCCCGGACTGCCCAGTATTTTCATCGACGGCTTCACCCAGCTGCTGGTGGGTCTGTTCCTCTTCATTGCCCTGTTAAAGGGCCAAGCTAGACTGAGCCTGCTATTTCTGCTGATCCTGATCCTGGTTAATGGAGCTAAAATCTGGTGTCACTACAGTCTAAGGGCGACCCGAGGCACAATGTCCATGGACAAGATGAGGCTGTTTCCCGGGGAGAAGCTGACCTTGACGGCCCAAGTGGAGAATCTCAAGGCCCTCCCCGTCTGGATGAAGGTTAAAATCCCCCTTGCCCGGCCTTTTGGCCAGGCGGCCTTGGAGGAAAGCAGCGGTGTCTTGTGGTACCAACAGATCACCTGGCAATGGGATCTGGAAGCTCCATGCCGAGGCTACCACCAAGTCGGCCCGTTGATGCTCGGTGCAGGGGATCTCCTCGGGTTTTTCCATCGGTGGCAGAACGGTTCGGCGGCCTGCCATCTAGTGGTCTACCCCCGCCTGATCCCCATTGAACACTTTCCTGCGCCCTTAAGGGAGCTCCTTGGCACCCGGGGCGCCCAAGGCCCCGTCGCCGATCCTACCAGCCTCATGGGGACCAGGGACTACCAACACTCCCGCCCCGCCCGGTACATCCATTGGAAGGCAAGTGCCCGCCATGACCGGCTCCAGGAGAAGATCTGCGAACCTACGGTCCAGATGAAGGTCATGCTGTTGTTGGATGTAGAGGGCTTTACCGACGATCCAGATGGTTTCGAGGAAATGCTTGAGGTGGTCGCATCCCTCGCGGTCCGCCTGGATCAAGAGCGCCATCCCTTGGGATTTGCTGCCAACGGAGCTCTAGCCGGCGATGGCTGCGGGGTGCTGCCCATTGGAAGGGATTCCATCCCGGCCATCTTGGAAGCATTGGCCCGACTGGAAAGGAAGCCCAAAGGGTCCTTAAGGGACTGCTTGGCAAGATGCGGCCCTTTGCCTTGGGGCACGACCGTCATCTACTTTGCGCACCGGCTAGACCACCGGAGAATGCCAAAGACCCCCATCGCGGCCATTGTCAAGGAGCCCGGGGAAGGCCCCCTGCAGAGCTTGGTTTTCAGTCTGGATGATATCAGAGGAGGCAGCCACCCATGAGGAACAAGACAAGCCTGCTGGCCATCGCGGCCGGAGGGATGGAAATTGCCTGGCTGTATGCTTTTACCAACTTGTTTTGCAGCCTCGTCATCCCCCAACCCTTTCCCATCCAGGCGGCGATCCTCACCCTTGCTCTGGGCTTTTTGATCACCCGGCTCACCGAGGGCCGGGGATGGCGGATAATCTATGTTCTCCTCCTGCATCTGGCAGGCTTTTGCCTGGTTGAGCTTAGCCTCATCAACCACCTAGGCCTGGCCCATCCCATCGGACAGCAGGAGCATTTCGCCCTAGGACTGGTTGTCTTTTGGTCCTTGATGTTTTGGCTGGGGGGAAGAGCTCTTGCCCATCGGGGGCTTTCCCACAGGGCGGTTTGCTCCCGGTTCGATGCGGGCATCGGTGCTTTCATCCTGTTTTTCTTGCTTTGCATCGGGATCGAGCAGGCCCATTCCACAGGGTACCTGTTGGTTTTTTCCTTCTTTTTCTTCAGCATCTTGGCTCTAGCCTTGGCCCGGGATCAAGGCGGGGGGCACCGGGAATACCTCCTCGGCTACCGGGGAGTAGGCCTCATCCTATCTTTTATTGCCCTTGTGCTCTTGTTGGGGGCAGGACTTGTCTTCCTGTTCCTCCCCTACTTGACCCAGGCGGCCGCGACTGCCTATGGGATCTTACAGCGGGCAGCCGCTCCCTTGGTACCGATCCTCATCAGGATCCTGCGCTTTCTCTTCCGCTTCGGCACAAGCCCCCCCGGAGGAGAGGCTGTTCCTCCTCCAGGGAGCTCCGGAGAGATCCTGCCCCCTCCCGAGACCAGCTGGTGGATGGCGTTGATCGAGCGCATCATGGGGTGGGGTCTGTTGGGAGCAGCCGTTCTGGCCGGCTTGCTCGCTTTGGGCTGGGGGATCTGGCAGCTTATCCGCTGGCTTTCATCTTCAGCAGACCATGGGGGACAGCCAGTTGACATCTACCAATACTTAAGGAGCCTTTGGCTGGCCATCCGAGAACGCTTCCGGAAGATGCTGCAAAGGCCCCGCTACCTCACTCCGATGGCCAGGCTTTATGCTGGGCTGTTAGCCTGGGGACGAAGGAGAGGTCTTCCCCCCCTGCCCGCGGAAACCCCCAGGGAGTATGGCAGGCGGCTAGGGAAGTACTATCCTGATCTTAAAGGGGACTTTGAACAGATTGTGGAGAGCTTCAATGGGGAGACCTATGGGGAAATAGTCTTGGACGAGGAGGAGCTCGCCTCGGTCCGCAGGGCCTGGCGAAAACTGTCTACCCCCATCCGATGGTTTGCCAGACTGCCCTTTAACCAAAGCCACACTCAGGGATAAGTTGAGAAGGGGCCCAAGGCCCCTTCTTTACGGAAGTTCAATCCAATCCAGCTCCAGCTCCGCCAGGCGGGCCCGGGTTGGCACTCCCGTTTCCGGGTCCCAGCCGACCATGCCGTAGTAATAGCTGAGCAGTTCTTGGAAGTTGTCCCTATCAACGCCCACACCCTCCAAGGCACCGCCCTCCAAAGGTCCAAACAATCGATCGGGCAGCGTGTCATCCTCCCGGGTAAAGCCCTCCCGGACATTGAAGCAGCGGGCCATGGTATCTGCCCTTTCTCCCACCTTGAGCAGCTCCCAAAGGCTGGTAGTCCAGCCAGTAGCTGCTTCGACAGCCTCAACGAGTTTATCGAAGGTCAAAGTGTAGACCGGGGTAGCAACAAAGGTGCATACACCCAGGGAGTTGTAAAGGCTCCAGATCTTCTGCAGATACAGGAACTGGCGAACCTTGCGGTAGGAAAGATCGAAGGCCTCAACGGGCTCGATGAAACCTAACTGCGCCACGTTCTTCATGGCAGGGCTGTAGGATGCGAAATCCCCATCATGGGGGTTTTCCATATGGTCGGCTCCGGTAGGCGAAACCGCGTAGGCCAGGATCAGGCTCTTCTTGCCCCGGGGCTCATGCATGGGCAGCTCCTGCTTTTTCACATGCATGGCGAACTTTTCGGCGCCATTGCCGATCTTCTCCGCAGCCCTGGCCACGCCCTCCGCGAGGAGGTCGCCAAGGCCTTGCCGGAAGGCAATCTGTTCGATCAGGGTGAGCATGGCTTCCACGTTGCCAAAACGCAGATCCAGTCCCCCTGTATCCTCCTTGGTGAGCAAGCCTTCTTCGTAGCACTCCATGGCGAAGGCTATGCAAACACCGGTGGAAATCGTATCTAAGCCATATTTGTTGCAAAGCTCGCTGCCTTTAGCGATTGCCGGCAAGTCACCTATGCAGCATAGGGATCCCAACGAGCCGATGGTCTCGTATTCGGGCCCGCCATAGAAAGGATCCACGTCATATTCGCCCTTGGTGTCGACAACCCGCTTGCAGCGGACGGGACAAGCATAGCAGCCTTCCCGGTCGATTAGGATTGTGTCCACCATGGCCTGACCGGAAATCTTATCGGCATCCTCGAAGGTTCCCGTCCGGAAGTTCTTGGTGGGCAGGATGCCGCCGGCATTCAGGCCCAGGACGCCATTGCTTGTACCAAGTTTGTGCATGGTCACCTGGCGGGGATTGTCTCGCCAGGTCTGGGCGAACCAGCGGGTGATATTCCGGATGCCCTCTTCATCATGAAGGGCAAGCTTTTGGGTGCCCCGGACGGCAACGGCCCGCAAATTCTTGGAGCCCATGACAGCTCCCAGACCCGTTCGTCCGTTAGCATGCTTCACGTTGTTGAGAACGCAGGCATACCGGACTAGATTTTCACCGCCAGGACCGGTCTGGGCAACTTTTATCCTCTTATCGCCCAGTTCTTCCCGAATGATTTCTTCGGCCTCACCCGTGGTCTTGCCCCAGATGTTCTTTGCATCTCTAATTTCGCACTCGCCGTCTTTGATCCACAAGTACACGGGCTTGGGGGATTTCCCCTTAATAATAATGCCGTCGAAGCCCGCCCATTTCAGCTCGGGAGCCCACCAACCACCAGCCTCCGCCTCGGCAAAGCCTTCGGTCAAAGGTGATTTGGCTGCGACAGTATAGCGGCTGAAGCCAGGAATGGGGGTGCCTGTCAAGATGGAACACATAAACACCAGTACGTTGTCCGGCCCCAAGGGATCTACGCCCGGGGGCATTTCCTTCAACAGAAAGTACGTGGCTAAGGCCCCTCCACCGAGGTACCTTCGGTAAATCACCGGATCAAGTTCTTCAATAGAAGTCGTACCGTCGGTCAAATTTACCCGAAGAATTCTGCCAGTAAAGCCTTGAGCCAAAAAGATCCCTCCTTTTACAATAATCCCCTAGTAAAGAACATCATTTTGGCTCACAATCCAGCCAAATTGTGATACTCCATAATCTACAATACGGGACGCAAGAGCAAAAATCCTTCTTTGAGGGACAAAACCTCTTACCATCAACCCAAGGGGCAATCGGGGCGGTGCAGCCCTCCCCCGGAAAAGGCGATAATTGCTAGCAACGATCCTTTTCGATCCTTCATATGCAACAGGAATGCTCAAAGGCCGACGACAACAAGCAAGGGCCTAGATCGAAGAACGCCGTGTCAATCCGACGCGGCGTTCGCCTTTGCTCAATTTTACTCAACGTCTTCGAGGACAACCGCAGTGCCATAGGCTAAAATCTCGGCGGCTCCGCTCATCACATGGGCTGTAGCAAATCGTACACCAACGACGCCATTGGCTCCTAGGGCCCTTGCCTCGGCTGTCATCCGTTCAAGGGCCTCTTCCCGGGAGCTTTTAAGAAGCTCGGAGTAGGTTCCAACTTCGCCTCCGACGATGTTCTTGAGGACAGCCAGGATATCTTGACCTAAGTGCCTAGCCCGCACCGTACTGCCCCGAACTAGCCCTAAGGTCTGGACAACCCTTTTGCCGGCAACCGATTCCGATGTGACGATCAACATGTCATTCCCCCCGATGCCTAGCTCCCTTGAAATCCATCACT
>JAAZLZ010000204.1 GCA_012799075.1 Bacillota bacterium | reverse complement strand
GCCTCAAGGGGGTGATTGAGTGGAGGGGGGACCTAGGATCTTTGCAGTCATCACGGAAGAGGCCCAGAAGGTGGGAGGGGGTCTGCCTATCTTTTATGTGGACTCCAGCGAAGAAAAGGAAAGGGTTGCCATGTACATCAGCCGGATCACTGGAGGTGTGATCCACGATGTGGGCAATGGCACTTACATCGTAGTTATCCATCAGTAATAGGGGGATTTCTGGCTGATGAAGATCATTTACAGCTGCTATGGGGGCACCCATTCTTCACCGGTGGCGGCGGCGATCCACCTTGGACGCTTGCCTGATGACAGGATCCCATCCCCGGAAGAGTTGATGAAGACTGACTACTATGATAAAGTTTCGGCGGATATTAAAGGGGAGCTGCTCCACTGTGGTGAAGACAAGTGGGGCAACCAGGTTTACATTCTGGGGCGGGGCAGTTGTGATCCGGTAATTATCGCCCGGGTCATCCGGGCGGGATTTGCCCTCAATGGAGGCCGTCCGGAAGAGACCTTGTTTATCGACACATTGCCCCATGTCAATTGGAAAATGCGCTTGGGAGGGTACTTGTCCCGGGTGGCTGCCTGGGTGGGTGTTGGACGTCCCCTGGTCATCAGGGGGACCCAACAGGCTTATCGAAATCTCATGGGGCTGGTAAAGGGGGTACAGGAGGACCTTTGGATGAAGGTCAAGGAGGAAAACAATGGGCGAAGTAGAAGATAGCTCCAGGAACGGGGATTGGCAAAGGGCGGATTATGGAGATGGCTTTTATCACTGGTGTTGTGCGGGGCAGTGCAGCTGAAGAAGCAGGGATCGAGGCCGGTGATCAACTTATCACCATCAATGGCCATGATATAGAGGACTTGATTGATTACCAGTATCTCGAAGCCCAGGAGGTCTTAGAGCTCCACATAGCCAAACCCGATGGGACCCAATACCTGATTGAAGTGGAAAAGGATGAAGATGAGGAATTGGGTCTTGTCTTTGCCGAGCCGGTCTTCGATGGACAGCGGGTGTGCAGGAACCGATGCCTGTTTTGTTTTGTCGATCAGCTGCCCAAAGGTCTGCGTCCTAGTTTATATGTCAAAGATGACGACTATCGCTTGTCTTTCTTGCAGGGTACTTTCATCAGCTTAACCAACATGGGCGCCGATGACTGGCAGCGGATTTTCGACTTGCGATTAAGCCCCTTGTATGTCTCCGTCCACGCTGTTGATCCCCAGGTCAGAGAAACCCTTGTCGGCAATCCCAAGGCGCGCCTAGTCGGTCAGCAGCTTCAATGGCTGGCCGCGGCGGGATTGCAGGTTCATGCGCAGGTTGTCTTGTGTCCGGGATTTAACGATGGTGATATCCTATCCGAAACAATTGGGCACCTTTGTGCCTGCTGGCCCCACATACGCTCTATTGCCATAGTGCCGGTGGGATTAACTAGGCATCGGCGAAGCCTCCAACCTGTCAGCCCGGAGATTGCCCGGGGAGTAATCACCCTGGTGGAAGGATGGCAAGGGCGGATGTTAGCCAAACATGGCACCCGATTGGTTTGGGCCGCCGATGAACTGTATTTTAAAGCCGGTCTGCCCATGCCTTCCGTGGAGACATATGAGGACTGTCCCCAGTTGGAAAATGGCGTCGGCATGACTGCCCTTTTTCTTGACGAATTGAATGCTATTCAACCGGCTAAATTGACCCATGTGGCCGGTCGACGAGTAAGCTTGGCCACAGGGCGGCTCGCCCTTCCTGTCATCGACAAGCTGGCCTGTGCTTTAGCCGAGGCTGGTGTGGACGGGACGGTTTACGGGGTGCCGAACAGGTTTTTCGGGGGCGGTGTCAATGTGGCAGGCCTCTTAACGGGGGAGGATCTGTTGCATTGCCTGATGGGTCAGGAGTTGGGGGAAGCTTTGTTCATACCCGCGGTCAGCCTGAAACGGGACAGGGATGTCTTTCTTGATGATATGCCTCTCTCGGAGCTGGAAAAGCGGCTGTCAGTGCGCATTGAACCGGTGACTGGCCCCGTGAGTTTTTTTCATCGCTTGGGGGAATCGAACTTGTGGAGGGATAGGGGCATTGGGGAAGACTAAACCGCTTGTCGTCATCGTAGGGCGCCCCAATGTGGGCAAGTCGGCCCTTTTCAACCGGATAGTACAACGCCGGATGGCCATTGTCGAAGGCGAGCCGGGAATTACCCGGGATCGGCTCTATTCAGAAAGCACTTGGCGAGGCCGCCCTTTTATCCTGGTGGACACAGGGGGTCTGGAGTCTGGGGATTGCGATATTACCCGCCAGGTGCGCCTCCAGGTGGAACTGGCCATCGAAGAGGCGGATGTCATCTTGTTTGTGGTCGACGCCCGTCAAGGTCTCACTCCCCAGGACGAAGAAGTGGCCAGAATTCTCCGGGCTGCCCACAAACCGCTGATTTTGGTGGCGAACAAGGTAGACACCGGGGAGCTCGTAAGTCATGCCATGGAGTTTTATGCCCTTGGCCTTGGCGATCCCGTGGCCATTTCCGCGGAGCACGGGCGGAACATTGGCGATCTTTTGGATATGGTAGTGGACAACTTTCCTGATGAACTCTCTGAAGAGGAAAACGGGGATGAAGGACTCAAGGTTGCCGTGGTGGGTCGACCGAATGTAGGCAAATCCTCCTTGGTCAATGCCATCTTGGGAGCGGAAAGGGTTATCGTGACAGATATCCCTGGCACAACCAGGGATGCCATCGACACTCATTTCATTCGAAACGATCGAG
>JAAZLZ010000203.1 GCA_012799075.1 Bacillota bacterium | reverse complement strand
GGGCCAATCCCCTTGGAGCCTTGCTGGGCATCGGCATCATCGGTCTTGAGGGCCCGGTGCGGGTCTTTAGCCTCCTGTTCTTGATTGGGATTCATCTTTATAGCGAGAAATATTCCCTCTCTCGCTTGATTGAAGGTAATGCTCTATTGCGTTTTTTGGACAAGTTGGGGGGAGGGTAGCAGGAAAAAACCCCCAAAAGAAGAACATCCCCGTAAGGGGGTGAAAAGCCTTGCGCCCATTGGTCGCATTATTGTTGATAGGGCTGCTTGCCTTGCCTGCAGTCGCTGGAGTTGATGTATACACCGTCAAGCCGGGCGATACGATCTACGGGGTGGCTAGGGAGCTGAAGGTTCATCCCCGGGAAATAATAGCCCTAAACAGCCTAGATGATCCTAATCTGATCGGTGTTGGTCTGCAACTGAAGGTGCCTCGCCCAACACCGGCATGTGTTCAAGGGGAGGCAACCCCCGAGGAAATAGAGCTGATGGCCCGGATAATTTATGCTGAGGCCCGGGGTGAATCGGAGCTGGGTCAATTGGCCGTGGCAAGGGTCATCGTTAATCGGCTCCAAGACCCTCGTTTTCCCGATACGATTACTGAGGTCATATGCCAGCCGGGCCAGTTCATCCCGGTAGAATCAGGGCTGCCCGATACAGTCCCGGCAAAATTTGTGGAACTGGCCAAACGGGCCTTTTCCGAAGAAGACCCAACGTCTGGCGCCCTGTATTTCTATAACCCGAACAAGACCACCAGACCTGAGTTTTGGGCCACCAGGACCAAGCTGATCACTATCGGCAATCACATTTTTGCCCGCTAGCATACCGTCAAACCTCCTAGCATAGGAATGAGGAGAAAGCCCTGTGCAGGGGGTGTTTTCATTGGTCATTGTCATCAAGAACCGCTTTCAGCTGTTGGCGGTTTTCCTCGTGTTAGCTGCCCTGGTCAGTTTGCTGCAGTTTGTCGGCGGTCAGGCGGTGAAGACAGTCAGCGGGCTCCTTCTAGCCCGCCAGGTCCCTATTTACCGGGTGGATGTGCCCGAAAAAAAAGTAGCCATATCCTTCGATGCCATGTGGGGCACAGAGCGAACGGACCGGCTGCTGGCGGTGCTGCGTCGCCATAATGTCAAAACCACCTTTTTTCTTGCCGGTTACTGGCTAGAGAAGAATCCCGACTATGTGAGGAAGATCGCCGCCGAAGGCCATGAGATGGGCAACCACAGCTATACCCACCCTCATATGGCTAACCTCAGTCCAAATCAGATTCGAGAAGAACTGGAAAAGACCCATGCCCTGATCAAGCAATTAACGAATCAGGATAGCTTCTTGTTTCGACCTCCCTTCGGCGAGTACAACGACCGGGTGATCGAAGGGGCAGCGGAGCTTGGGTATTATACGATCCAATGGTCCGTCGATTCCCTGGACTGGAAAAACGTAAGCAAAGATGATATTGTCCGCCGGATCTTGCAGGGGCTCAAACCAGGGGACATCATCCTGTTCCATAATGATGGTCTCCATACGGCGGCTGCAGTCGATGAGATCCTCACACAGCTGCTTCACCGCGGTTATCAGGTGGTGCCCGTCTCTCAGCTGATTTACAAAGATGGATATTTCATTGAAAAACACTCGGGCACTCAACGGCGCAGCAAGTCCCAGCGGCTGCGGGAAGAGCAATAGGAGGTGGGGGGATGTTTTCCCTTGTCATCACCCGGCGGATGATCCGTTGGGGTGTGCTCATTATTGGAGTGGTGCTTCTTTGGGCTTTAGGGCCCGGGCTTTGGCACTTGGGCTGTCGCTACGCGTGGGGTGTACGCCCCGGTGTCACCCTTGAGGGTCGACCCATCGGGGGACTGCTGGAAGATGAGCTATACCGCGAGGTGACTTTGATGGCCCAAGAGTTTCTGACTTTCCCCCAAGATGCCTATTATGATGAGGATACGGGGCAAGTCTATGGCGAAGTGGTGGGGATCTGGGTCGATGTTGCGGCAACGGTGGCGAAAGTCTTCGCGGCCTCCCCGGGGGAAAGGGTTCGGCTGGTCACCCAGGATGTTGTGCCTACCATCAGGCGCAGCCTTTTCGAGCCTGTTTACCGCGGCAACCCCCAGCGCCCCTATGCCAGTATGGCCATCAACGTG
>JAAZLZ010000202.1 GCA_012799075.1 Bacillota bacterium | reverse complement strand
GAAGGACGGCATCAAGATGTCCAAGTCCAAGGGCAATGTGGTGGACCCCGACCATATTATCGACGAGTATGGTTCTGATACGGCCCGCATTTTCATTTTGTTTGCCTCTCCGCCGGAGAAAGACCTGGAGTGGAGCGATGAGGGCGTCGAGGGAGCTTATCGCTTCCTTAATCGGGTATGGCGGCTCGTTAATGCCTATGCGGACCAGCTGGGAGGGGCGGACACACTGGATCCGGGCCGGTTGACCAAGAAGGAAAGGGACCTTTGGCGCACTGTCAACCTGACCATCAAGAAGGTGACGGAGGACGTCGAGGAGCGCTTTAACTTCAACACCGCCATCAGCAGCATTATGGAATTGACCAACGCCTTGTACCTTTACAAAGAAGGGGCGGAAGAAGTCAACGGCGGCTTGCTGACCGAGGCTTTGGAGAAGCTCCTGTTGCTCCTGGCGCCTTTTGCACCCCATATCACCGAAGAGCTCTGGTCGCGGCTTGGCCGATCGGAAAGCATCCACCTGCAGAACTGGCCCGACTACGATGAAGCTGCTTTGCAGGTTGAAGAGATAACCATCGTCATCCAGGTCAATGGCCGGGTTCGGGATCGGCTGGTGGTGCCCGTTGACATGGCGGAAGACGAACTGAAGCAACGGGCGTTGGCCTTGCCCCGGGTGCAGGAATTTGTGGACGGCAAGAAAGTCGTTAAGATGATCTTGGTCCCGGGCAAGCTGGTAAATATCGTGGTCAAGTAGGGCTTTCCTTCAGAAGGAATCATAGGGGCCGATGGAGAAGAAACGTCCATCGGCCATTCTTGTCCCCAAGACACCGGTCAGCCCCAATATGGAGGGAAGGATTAGGTGTTTGATCTTCATCGGCGGGAACAAGTGGTGATCGTCTTTTTGATCTTATCGTTGAGTCTGGGTTCGGGTTTGTGGCTGCGGGCCTCCGTCTGGTCAGCCCAAGGCCCGGTGGACATCCAGATCGAAGAGATGTCCTCGCCGGAAGAATTGCCCCAACCCCCCCAAGGGGACCGGGTGTTGGACCCCCGGGTGAATGTGAACATTGCTTCGGAGGAGCTCCTCGTTACCCTGCCCGGCATAGGCCCCGTGCTTGCCCAACGGATTATTGCCTACCGGGAGGAGCACGGCCATTTCACCGCGGTGGAGGATCTCCTGCAAGTCAGCGGCATTGGGGAGAAAAAGCTGGCCGCTTTAGAGGATTTAGTCCGAGTTGAGTAGTAATAAGTACCCGGCCCTCTTTGGGCCGGGCACTTTGGTAAATGGGGCAAGGTTTAATTCCAAGGTAAACAAGGCAGACTAGAACGAGCTGTCAGTCCAAGGGAAGGAGAGCTTTGCGTGGAAAGGGAGTTTCAAGATCACTTGCTGCCTAACGGCATTCATCTCCATACCTACTCCACCGACCGGTTCAAAACGGTGCTGTGCAAACTGTACATCCACCAGCCCCTAGGGCCCAAGGCAGGAGCGACGGCCCTTTTGCCCTTTGTCCTCCGGCGGGGCAGCCGGGCCTATCCCACCTTAAGGGACATCGCCCGCCGGTTGGAGGAACTGTATGGAGCCATCTTCAGCGCGGATGTGGTCAAGTTCGGAGAGCGGCAGCTGATCGAATTCAGCCTAGCTGTACCTGAAGAGGAGGTTCTAGGCGTTTCGGGCCTGTTGGATGAAGCCTTGAGCACTCTGGCGGAAGTGATATGTTATCCTTTGTTGGAGGGGGACGGCTTTAACCAGGAGTACTTTCGCCAGGAGAGGGAGCTGCTTTTGCGCAAGATCGACGGCCTGATCAACGACAAGCCCCGTTATGCGATGCAGCGGCTCTTTGAGGAAATGTGCCCCCAAGAGCCCTTCGGGATCCACAAATATGGGAGCAAGGAGGAAATCGAAGGCCTCTCGGCGGCTTCTTTGTTTGAGCACTATCAACAGGTTCGCCAAGGGCAATCTGATCTGTTCATTGTGGGCAACGTGACCCACTCCCAGGTGGAAGAGGCTGTCCAACAGGCCTTTGCCGACGGATGGCGGTCCCAAGAGTTCCCCCCGGTCAGTCAAGGAACGCCTCGGGGCGGCGAGGAAATCAAGGAAGAACAGGATGTAAACCAGGGAATCTTGGCCATGGGGATGCGCACTCCGGTCACTTATGGGGAAGAGGACTACCCTGCTTTGCTTTTCTACAACGGCATCCTCGGGGGATTCCCCCATTCCAAGCTGTTTATGAATGTCAGGGAACGGGCCAGCCTCGCCTATTTTGCCTTCTCCCGCTTGGAGGCCACCAAAGGGGTGCTGGCGGCCAGCGCCGGCATCGACGTAAATGAATATGAGAAGGCCCGGGACATCATCAAGAAACAAGTAGACGCCCTGGCCAAGGGGGACATCTCCGATGAGGAGATGGAGGCCACCCGGCGGGGGCTCATTCACCGCCAGCTCACCATCAGCGACGACCCCGGGGGGCTGGTAGGCAACCACCTGCTGGGATTGATCAACAATCGCATCCGTCCCCAGGCCGAACTAATCGACCAATTGGGCCAAGTAACCCGGGAGGATGTGGTCAGGGTGGCCCAGGGAGTCCAGCCCGATGTGACCTTCTTCCTGTGCGGTCCTCGGGAAAGGGAGGGAAACTAGATGCCCGTTGCCATCTTCAAAGATATCTACCATCAGACCGTTGATTCGGGCATGGACGTTTTTGTTCTGCCGCGCAAGTATAATAAGAAGTATGCGGTGGTTGGCGTTAAGTACGGTTCCGTTGATAACGAGTTCATCGTTCCCGGCAAGGATGAAAGCGTCGTTGTGCCCGCAGGCATTGCCCACTTCCTTGAACACAAGATGTTTGATGAGGAATGGGGAAACGCCTTTGAACGCTTCTCCCAGCTGGGGGCCTCGGCCAACGCCTACACCAGCTACACCGTCACCGCCTATTTGTTCTCGGCAACGGAGGGCTTCTGGGAAAGCTTTGAGCTGCTGCTGGATTTTGTCCAACAGCCCTACTTCACCCCGGAGAGCGTGGAGAAAGAAAAGGGGATCATTCAGCAGGAATTGATGATGATTGAAGACGATCCTGAAAGGAAGATGTTCAGCAGTCTCTTGCAGGGCCTTTTCCAACGTCACCCGGTCCGGATCGAAATCGGCGGAACCGTCGACTCCATCGCGAAGATTACCCCGGAACTTCTGTATGATTGCCACCGCACCTTCTATCACCCGGCCAACATGGCCGTATGTGTAGTGGGGGATGTGGACCCCGATGAAGTGACAAAGCGGGTCCGCCAGGACCTTCAGGGCCGAAGCTATGAACCCCAGGGGGAAATCCGCCGGATCATGCCCACCGAGCCCCCGGAGGTCTATCGTCCCCAGGTGGAGACCCAGATGCTTGTCTCAAGGCCCCGCCTCGGCATTGGCTTCAAGGAGGTGGGTCCTCCTTTGAAGGGCAAGGACCTCCTGCGCCGGGAGACAGCAACGAATCTGCTTCTCCAGGCCATTTTAGGGCGCAGCTCGTCTCTGTACAGCGAACTTTATGAAGCGGGTTTGATCGATGACCAATTCGGCCTTCGCTACTACGCCAGCGAACACTTTGGCTTTACCATGATCGAAGGGGAGACGGAGGCCCCCGACGTCCTCTACCAAAGAATCGCCGAAGGGCTGGCTAAGGCCCGGGATGAGGGGGTAACCCTGGCTGAACTGGAACGTCTGCGGAAGAAGACCATCGGCCGTTTGATCAATGCCTTTGATTCTTCAGATTATGTGGCCAACAGTGTGCTGGGCTGCCACTTTGAAGGCAACTCCCTCGGGGACTACCTGGACGTTCTTCAGGATCTTACCCTGGCCGATTTGGAAGAGCGCTGGAGGCACTTGGATCCAAAGGGCGCGGCCGCGTCTATCATCCGTCCGATGGAATAAGCTTGGGATCTTGGGCTCCTGCCGGGGCCCTTTTTTTGTTGCCGCCCCGGGCATAGCAAAAAATCCCAAAGGAATCGAATATAATGCGTCGAATTATCACAATAGCAAGAATACAAAGGAAAAGTCTATCCAGGAGGTGAAGAGGGGACGGAAGCCTTATCAAAGGAAAACTGCTTCACTAAGGAGGTAGTAAGATGAGAGCCGGACGAATCCTCCTCGTTGGACTAGTGATGCTGTTGGTCGCGGTCGGTGCCGCCTGTGGGGAAGATGCCCCTAAGTTCACGTTGAAGCTGGCCACCGTTGCTTCCCCCACCCAGCCCCAGACCCAAGGCTTTTACAAATTCGCGGAAGTTGTTGAAGAACTCTCCGGGGGCAACATCAAAATTGAAGTTTTTCATTCCGGGCAGCTGGCCGATCAAAAGACCCAGATCCTTGGCACCATGAGGGGCAGTATTGACATGTGCGACGGATCTCCTTCCTGGTACTCGGACATCGTTCCCTATCCGGAGATCGGCGTCTTGGAGGCGGCTTACGCCTATCGGGACCTTGATCACCTCTATTATGTGCTAAATGGTCCCATTGGCAAGGCCTACTGGGAAGAACTAAGGAAGCGATCGGGTCTTGTGGTCCTGGATTCTTGGTATCTGGGAACAAGACAGCTCAACTTGAAGAAATCCGTTGGTGAAGTCAGGACTCCAGCCGACATGAAAGGCGTCAAGCTGCGAATGCCTGGTTCGGAAGCATGGATCGATGTGGGGCGGGGGCTCGGAGCTAATCCAACCCCACTGGGCTTTACGGAGGTGTACCTGGCCTTGAAGACAGGAACCATCGACGGCCAAGACAACCCCTTGCCCACCGATGATGCCAATAAGTTCTATGAAGTGACGGACTATATCGTCCTCACCGACCATCAAATGACCATCGTCAATCCCACTATCAACGAAAAGCTTTGGAATTCCATGCCCGAAGACTACAAGACCATCATGCTGAAAGCCTTGGAGGTTGGACGCTATTACAATAATGAGCTGGTTTTGGAGCAGGAAGCCAGCCTCTTGTCCAAGTTCCAGAACCAACATGGGCTGAAGATCATCATGCCGGACAAAGAGGCCTTCATGGAGAACATGAAGAGGACCTATGAGAAATATGAGGATATCTGGGGCAAAGGGGCCTATGAGGCTATTCAGGATGCTGGCAAAGCCCTTTATAAGGCCCAGTAGCAAGGCACCTTGAGGGCGGCGAGTCTTTTGCCGCCCTTCTGGATAACTTTTCGGCGGAGGTGCTTGCATGCGGATACAACCCAAAAAGACCCTGGATACTTGGGGGGCCTTGCAGCTCATATGGAATGGTCTACTGTATTTCCTTGAAGACATCGTCCCGGTTTTGAGCCTTGTTATCGTTGTCTTTTCGTTGATCGTCCAGATTTTTTATCGGTACGTACTGGGCACTCCCCTGACCTGGCCCTTTGAACTGTCCATTTACGCTTACATCTGGACCTTGTACTTGGGGGCCGCCCACGCCGTCCGCACCCAGGACCATGTCAGACTCGACATCATCTACAACCAGATGCCCCTGGAGCTGCAAAAGCTATGTGATATCGGTTTTAATACCGTCATTACCGTCTTGTTTCTATTGATTCTCCGGCCTGCCTGGGACTATCTGCTCTTTTCCTATCGGATTAAGACCGTTGCTTTGAAATTGCCCTGGACTTATGTCTTCGGTGTGTTTCCCTTGTTCTTGGCCCTCGTCGTCGTCCATAATATCGGGCACATCGTCCGGGACATCAAAATGGTCTTCGGCCGGGATGGGACCCGATGATAATGGGGTGAGGAAATGGCTGTAATTGTCTGGGCAGCCTTGTTTGTCAGCATGTTCGCCCTGGGGTACCCGATTGCCCTTGGCATTATGGGCAGCTCCGTCGCCTATATCCTGCTGGCTGGGATCGATATTGCGGTCATCGTCGACCGCATGGCGGTCAAGTTCGAAAACGAGTTTGTCCTTATCGCCGTTCCCCTATTCATCTTGGCCGCCCGCATCATGAATGAGGGCGAGATCACCGAAAGGATTTTTGATTTCTCCCAGTGCCTGGTGGGCTCCTTGCAAGGAGGCCTTGGCCATGTGAACGTGGTGGCATCGATTATTTTCTCCGGAATGACCGGTTCGGCAGTGGCCGATGCCTCGGGTTTGGGCATTATGGAGATCAAAGCAATGACCGATGCCGGTTATGATAAGCCTTTCAGCTGTGCGGTCACAGCCGCATCGGCCACCATCGGCCCCATCATCCCTCCGAGCATCCCCATGGTCATCTATTCGACGCTTTCGGGTGCTTCCATCGGCTATCTGTTCATCGGCGGGGTCATCCCAGGGTTGTTGCTGGGAATTAGCATGATGGGCTACGTATCGTTTATCGCCCGAAGACGGGGCTATCCCCACGGTGAATCCTTTAGCCTGGCAAGACTCATCAAGTCCTTTACCGAGGCTTTTTTTCCTTTGCTCACCCCGGTCATTCTCCTTTGGGGCATCTACGGAGGGGTGTTTACCCCCACCGAGGCGGCCGCGGTGACAACCATCTATGCCACCTTGGTTGCGGTCTTTGGGTTCGGGGCTTTAGGGCCAAGGAAGATCTACGCGGTTTTACAGGATGTGGTTGTGGCTACAGGCTACATATCATTTATTGTTGCCACTGCCTTTCTATTCAGCTACGTGGTTGCCCGGGAGCAGATTCCTACGGTGATCGCATCTTTCATCATGAACTCCAGCATTGTCGATCAATCATGGATGATGCTCCTGGCCATCAACATCCTATTCTTGATCTTGGGTCTGTTCCTCGATACAATGGTCGTCCTGCTCATCGTGGTGCCCATCCTCCTTCCGATCCTGGAGGGTCTGGGCATCGACCTGGTCCATTTTGGCGTCGTCATTGTCTTGAACTTGATGATCGGGCTTTCCACACCCCCCTATGGAGTCAGCCTCTTCATCGTCAGCGGTTTGGCCAAGATACCCCTCAGCCAGGTTATCCGGGAGATCTGGCCATTTGTTGTGGTCATGATCGCAGTCCTTCTTCTCTGCACTTTCGTCCCCGGCACTGTCCTCCTATTGCCGCGGCTCTTGGGCTACCAGGGGTAGGATGCCCATTTGCCCAAGGATAGGGTGGATTTGGAGGGGGAATATGGTACAATTGCTCTAGAACTTAGGGGGAGGGAAGCTGTTGGATAAGGGGGAGCTTAGGCGGGCCAAGCTGGCGGAACGGGATGCATTGCCCGCAAACACAAGGAAAGAGAAAAGCAGACTTATTGCCCGGCAGCTTGAAGAGCTGCCGGCCTTTGTCGAAGCAAAGAAGGTTATGTTGTTTGCCAGCATGGCTTCGGAGGTTGAAACCAAGGAGATGGCTGCCTGGGCCCTAAAAGAGGGCAAGCAGGTGGCCCTTCCCGTGACTGACCGGCAGAGCAGGGAGCTCATCCCCGGCTGGATAACCAGCTGGGATGAGCTGGTGCCGGGTGTCTGGGGCATTTTGGAACCCGATCGGAGCCGCTTGCGGCTGGCTCCTATCGACGAATTGGACGTAGTTGTTGTGCCAGGGGTGGTCTTCGATAAGAAAGGCTACCGGATCGGCTATGGAGGCGGATACTACGATCGTCTCCTGCCCCGGCTTCGACCCGGCGCCCTAAAAGTCGGCATTGCCTTTGCCGAACAAATAGTTGATGTGGTGCCTGCTTGCGAGTATGATATACCAGTGGATATGGTGATTACAGACGAAGGGATCCTGACGTTTTGATAGGAGGTAGCACCATGAGGCAATTAGTGGCGGCCCTGGTTGTGTCCTTGCTGATAGCCCTGCCCGCCGCGGCGGCCATTGAGCATCAGCGGGGAGATCTAGTCCGCTTTGGTGCATCGGTACACATCCCGGAAGAGATGCTGGTGGATGGGTCAGTAGTCGTCATTGGCGGCACCGCCCGGGTCGATGGCCGGGTGATGCAGGATGTGGTGGCAATCGGCGGCGGCAGCTGGATTAATGGGCCGGTAGGGGGCAACGTGGTGGCCATTGGCGGACGGGCCGTCTTGGAAGCCAAGGCCAGGGTTGATGGCGATGTGACTGGTATTGGCTGGGGTGTGGAAATCCATCCGGATGCCTTGGTCCGGGGGAAGACGGTAGATATGGGCTTCCCGAA
The DNA here is from genome assembly GCA_012799075.1 of Bacillota bacterium. Lineage (GTDB taxonomy): Bacteria > Bacillota > Limnochordia > JAAZLZ01 > JAAZLZ01 > JAAZLZ01. The sequence continues at coordinate 724 of JAAZLZ010000202.1, read as the reverse complement.
TTTTCACTGGGGGAGAGGCCGGTTCACCTTCTATCCCCGTTGGGGCTTCCTTTGGCATGGGATGAACGTAGTAGCCATTACTGCCTTGGCGGTGCTGTTGGGGGCCTTGTTTCCCCAAGCCTTGGATAATGTGGCTGCTGCCGTTGGCCAGCAGCCGGGTCGCTCATTGTTGATGGGCCTTCTCTTGGCTTTAGCCTTTGTACCGGGGATGATCTTCTTGATCTTGACCATTGTGGGCATTCCCCTAATCATCGTCCTCTTTGCCGCACTAGTTGCCGCGTGGATGCTGGGCTATTCGGGGGTTGCCCTATTTATCGGTCGGCGCATTACAGGCGAGGGACGGTTGGGGATGATCGTCGAGGTTTTGGTTGGTGTGGTGCTGCTTAGCCTGGTCCGTTTCCTGCCGGTCTTTGGCTGGCTCCTGGGACTTGTTGCTGCTCTGTTTGGTCTAGGTGCCGTGTTGGATACCAGGTTTGGCACCCGGCCGACCAATTAAGTTTGCGGGAAGGAAGGAAATCATGGTTGTATTTCGAAAAGCGAGGATGCCGGATGTGGAGCAAATCCATGCTCTTGTGAATGATTATGCTTCCAAGGGGCTGATGCTCCCCCGGTCGCGCAATATGCTTTATGAGTGCTTGCGGGAGTTTACCGTCATTGAAGAAGAGGGGCGCTTCTTGGGCGCCGGCGGCCTTCATATCATTTGGGAAGACCTGGCCGAAATCCG
>JAAZLZ010000201.1 GCA_012799075.1 Bacillota bacterium | reverse complement strand
GCCGGATTCGAACCGACAACCTCCGGGTTATGAGCCCGACGAGCTACCAGACTGCTCCACCCCGCGTCGTTACATCTAAGTGCTGGTGGAGGGAGGAGGATTCGAACCTCCGAAGGCATCGCCAGCAGATTTACAGTCTGCCCCCTTTGGCCAACTCGGGAATCCCTCCACAGTTTCAGCAACCAGTGCTGATTATACCATTGGGTCTTATCGGCGTCAAATGTTTCTGGAGCCAGCGGCGGGATTTGAACCCGCAACCTACCGCTTACAAGGCGGTTGCTCTGCCGATTGAGCTACGCCGGCCTGCAAGCAGACTTGATTATACCATCTCATTGGGCGGGTGTCAATCCATTTAAAGCCTTGCAACTGGAGCAGTTTACCCCTCGATGGACTGCCCCGGCTACTCCTTGTAGAGCCGCTCCGCTTCCATTTCCCGTTTTTCAAGGTAACGCTCTAGTTTCCGCTTCACCCTCTGGAGCGCGTTATCGACGGATTTGACATGGCGACATAAATCATCCGCGATTTCTTGGTAGGATTTTCCCTCCAGGTAGGACATGAGGACGTTCCATTCCAGCTCACTGAGAAACTCCTCCAGATTGCTCTCAATATCAATGAACTCTTCCCGGCTAATCACCAGTTCTTCAGGATCGGTGACTTTGCTGCCGGAGATCACGTCCATCAAGGTGCGATCCGATTCCTCATCATAGATGGGCTTATTCAAGGAAATATAGGAATTGAGGGGAATATGCTTCTGCCTGGTCGCGGTCTTGATGGCTGTAATGATCTGCCTGGTGATGCAAAGTTCAGCAAAGGCACGGAAAGAAGCCAGCCTGTCGGCTCGGAAATCCCTGATGGCCTTGTAAAGGCCGATCATCCCCTCTTGGATGATGTCATCCCGATCGGCACCAATTAGGAAATAGGATCGGGCCTTCGCCCTGACGAAGTTCCTGTACTTGTCAATCATGTATTCCAGGGCGAATTCATCCCCTGCCCTGGCAAATTCCACGACTTCTTCATCCTTAAAGTGTTCGTACTTAGCGTAGAGATCATACCGCATTTTTACACTCAAATAGCACCGCCTCCACCCGGACTTTTGACCCCCAAAGAAGGCATCTCCGGTGGCTTGTCATGATGGCATGCTCGCCAGGGGGGAAAACACTTCGAAACTTCCCTGCCCAAATCGACCAGGGCAGGGATCATTGATGCTAGAGGACATCACCCGAATCAGGGCGTTGTGAATAAGGGGAATCCGCACTACAAGCGGATCTGGGGAAGTTCCAAATCCAAGCCCATTATACACTACCCCCTAGGGGCGGTCAAGGAAGGGCTTTTCGAACCCGGCGGGCCACCGGAGGATAGAGATCATCCCCCACCAGCTCCCGCCTGACGGGCCCATCCTCCCGGTGAAAGGTCCTCCAGAGACGGACTCGCAGGCCAATACTTCCCTCTTCCACCACCTCCTGTTGAGCCAATCCCAAGGTGGGATCGAAGATTTCTTCCTCAGTGAAGGGTATCTCTTCCAGGATCTCCATCGCCAACGAGACCTGCTCCGCCAAGGGCTTTTGCCCTACAAGGGCCACTTCCAGGCGGTCACTGTCAAGTTGGGCCACCAGGAGCAGCGACTGATCCGTATCGTTGACAAAGGCAAAGTCCTTGCCAGGATAGACCACCGTGGCATCCCGGCCGAGCCCCACATACTTCGGGGGCCGGGAATGGTTGTGGCGTTCGGTGATGGGCAGGCCCGCAAGCAGCACTGCGTTGTAGAGGGTCGATGACACCTGGCAGATCCCACCTCCGATGCCTGGGACCAGCCGGTATTGGATGAGTTCCGGGGCCTCTTTGAAGCCAAGTTCCTTCACCCGGGGACCAACGGTCTGATTAAAGGAAAACTGGCCCCCCGGCGGCAGGATTACTCCGGAGACGGCCTGGGCGGCCAGGGCGATGTTATGCACTCGATTTGGGTCCGACGGGCCAAGGGGCGTCTGATAGCTGACTAGCTTGCAACCTCCCCGAAAGGGCTCCAAATCCCCGAGGGTCGTTTGGGGCGCAAGCTTTTCAACGGGCAGAGCCAAGGTCACAGGTCCCCGGCCGAGCCAGGCGGTCAAGATTAAGGCTTTGGCCTTGGCCAAGTCCAACCGGCGGCCCTCCTTGGCCAGGATCAGCTGGCCATCGGGGCCCAAGCTGGCGTTTTTGGGCCGGAGGTAAACCTGGCTGGCCAGGGACTCTTGCCAGGTTGCAAAGGCCTGCTCGTCAAACTCCACCACCGGCTCTAGGATGGTCACGGACCTCCCCAGCAAGGCGGCGGCCATCCTTGCCCGTCCCGCCAGGCAGGCCCTTTGCCAGGTTAGCTCCCGGTCGATCCTGAAGTTGAAATCCTCCGGGGCCGCCTCCCAGGTCTGGTCCTCGAGCTGAAGGGCAACCTTTCGGGGCCAATGGGCCAAAAGCTCATCGAACCCCTCCCGAGTGAGTCCCTCCAGCCCCGCGCCCGCGGGCGCAAGGACCACGCCGGGCAAGACCCGAGGAGTAGGCCAGTAAAAATGGCTAATCCGGCCAAAGGCCCAACCGGTCATGGCCAATAGGAGGATGATGACGAACGAGGCTGCTTTCCTGCCGACCATCCCCGAACCTCCCCCGCCAGTGTGAACCTACTTCTGCCCAGATGCAGCCCTTTGCCGGAGAACCTCGAAGATAAGGATGGATCCGGCAATCGCGGCATTCAGGGAATTGAGCCTGCCCCGCAGGGGCAGCCGAACGGTGAAGTCGCAGTGCTCCCTGACCAGCCGACCCAATCCCCGGTCTTCGCCTCCGATAACTAGCGCCAAGGGGCCGGTCAAATCCGCTTGATAGTACAGCTGTTCACCATCGGCTTCGGCGCCTGCGACCCAAAGGCCCTTGGTCTTAAGCTCTTCCATGGTCCTAACCAGGTTGGTCACCTGGACCACCGGCACGTATTCCACCGCTCCCGCCGATGCCCGCACCACTCCGGGCGTCAGACCCACCGCGCGTCGTTTGGGAATCACCACTCCATGGGCCCCGCCCCCATCGACGCTGCGCAGCAGAGAGCCTAGGTTTTGCGGGTCCTGGAGGCTGTCTAGGAGGAGGATTAAGGGGTCCTCCCCCCTTTGGGCGGCCCTGGCAAAGACTTCTTCCAAGGAAGCATAGGAGTAGCTTTCAACGAAGGCCACAACTCCCTGGTGGGGCGCCTCCGGCATTAGTTTATCCAGTTGCTGTTGGTCCACTTGCCGGAGGGGAACCTGCCTTTTTTCCGCCAACAACACCAGTTCCTCCATGTCTCTTGTCCCGGACATGTAGATCTCTTTGATCTTCCTCCCTGACTTGAGGGCTTCTAAGACGGGATTGCGTCCGGCAAGCCTGTCCACTCAAAGCTCCTCCAGTCCGGGGAAGTATTCAACCAGCCAAGGCTCCCGCTCCACCACGGCCTTGGCCATCCGCACAAGCAGCTCCTTGATCTCCCATTGGGCCCCTGGGGTGACCACCCTCTTGTGATAGATATCCATCAAGGATCGCAAATTGAGGGTGGTGACGAAGTTGGTGGCCGCACCGCCCGGAAGGACAAAACGGGCATCCTCCTTGGGTACGCCCGCGTCCGCCAGCTCCTCGTACAAGGCTTGAGCCTGCTCCATCGCCTTTAGATAAATATCCTTGGCTTCGGGATTGGCGCTGACCCCGGGGGGGATGACATGGGCGCAAAGGCACCCCTCGGCCGTCCGCCGGGCGGAAACGTAGCGCTGGCTCTGGACGGACAGGCTGACGCCAATCCGGTGCCTGGAATACTGGGCCAAGAGGGTGCGGGAAACCCCGGCTACCGCAAAGGTCATCCCACAGTGCTCAGCAACGGACAGGTGACGGGAAGTGAAGATGTGCCGGGCGATCCGGAGCATCTCTTCCCGGGTAGGTTGACTTTGCCAAAGCTCCTGGGGGGAAAGGGGACTGTAACAGGTGCGGGCAGCGCACCAGATGGTCTTTAGCATATCGGTGGTACATTGAATCAAAGCAACTTCCATTGTTCTCCTCCTACTGGCAGGACATGGCCAGGATCTCCCTCAGCCGCTCCTGCCGACCGCACAGGTATAAATAGCCCAAAAGCACCTCAAAGCCGGTGCTGTAGCGATAGACGATGGGGTCGACCCCCTTGGGGACATGGCCCGCCTTGCTGTTTCGGCCCCGGCGGATAAGCTCCCGTTCGTCTTCAGCAAGTTCCGGGAGGATCTCTTGGACAAAGCGGGCTTGGGCCTCGGCCCGGACCAACTCCACCGCCTGACGATGGAGTTGGCCGGGACGGCGCACCCCCCGATCGATGAGCTGGGTGCGCACGAACAGTTCGTAGACAGCATCCCCCACATAGGCCAGAACTGCCGGGGAAAGCTGGGCCGCATCCTCCGCCAATTCCTTGCTTATACCCAACGCCAACGGACCCCTTGATGGGTATCCTCCAGGGAAATGCCCATCTCCCGCAGCCGATCCCGGATGGCATCAGCCGTGGCAAAATCCCGTCTGGCCCGGGCTTGACCCCGGAGTTCGATGATTAGGGCCAATAGGTCTTGGACCAGCCCATCGTCTTTCCTTGCGCCCGGCTCCTTAAGAACCCCGAGGATTTCACCGCCAAAGGTCCATAAAAGCTCCGCCGCGCCCGATAGCAGCTCTAGGGCCTCGGCATCGTAAGGAGGGGCATTGTCGGCCAGGAAGGTGTTGATCTCCCTTGCCAGCTCAAAGAGGGCCGCTAGGGCCAAGGCCGTGTTGAAATCATCTTCCATGGCTCCAATGAAGCTTTCGCGACAGTCCTTCAAGGCCTGCCGGAGACTTTCCTTCATCTGGGCGGGAACTTCCCCGCCCGCGTCTTTCTCTTGGGCAAGCGTCGCCGTCAACGTTCCGTAGGTGCCCGTCAGCCGCTCCCAGCCCCGCCGGACTTCAGCCAGCTTGTCCTCATGGTACTCCAGGGGACTTCGGTAATGGGCGGACAACAAGAAGAAACGGATGAGCTCGGGGGGATGCTCAGCGAGCAATTCCTTGACGGTGACGAAATTGCCTAGGGACTTGGACATCTTCTCATCTTTGATGTTGATCAGGCCATTGTGGAGCCAGTAGCGGACAAAGGGCCCCTCCCCCGTGTAGGCCTCCGACTGGGCGATCTCGTTTTCATGATGGGGAAAGATGAGATCGACGCCCCCGCCGTGGAAATCAAAGCTGTTGCCCAGGTAATGCAAGGACATGGCGGAGCACTCGATGTGCCATCCGGGCCGCCCCGGGCCCCATGGGCTCTCCCAGGAAGGCTCCCCAGGCTTAGACCCCTTCCACAGGGCAAAGTCCGCAGGGTGCCGCTTGCCTTCCCCTTGGCCCCGGTCCCCTTCCATCAGGTCTTCCAGCCGCTGGCGGGAAAGCTTTCCATAGGGGGGGAACTTCTCCACGGAAAAGTAAACATCCCCGCCCTCCACATAGGCGAATCCCTTATCGACTAGGGTCTGGACCATCTCGATAATCTGGGGAATGTGCTCGCTGACTAGGGGATAGTAATCGGCCCTCTCCACCCCCAGGGCGTCCATGCTTTCCAGGTAGTCCTGGGCATAGTGCCGGGAGATCTGCTGCGGCGAAACCCCCTCCCTATTTGCCCTGGCAATGATCTTATCATCAATATCGGTGAAGTTCTGCACTATTGTCACTTCATAGCCCCGGTACCGCAAGAACTTCCGGAATACATCCCAAAGGACGCTCGGCAAAGCATGACCCAAGTGGGTGTCCGAATAGGGGGTGACCCCACAGACATAAATCCCCACCTTGTCATCCTCCCGGGGAGTGAACTCTTCTTTTGTTCTCGTCAACGTATTATAGATCTTCAGGGCCAAGGAAACCCCACCTCCATCAACCGGTTGCCGTTAAGTGAGTGTCTTTGCTCTCGAGCTCCGCCAAGCGCTCCTCCAAATGTTCGATCCGCTTGGTCATGCACCTAAACATCTTCTCCACCGGGTCGGGCAAGTCCCCATGCTCCAGATCCACATCATCGACCTTTCTGCCCTCGTAGGCCACAATCCGACCCGGCACGCCCACCACGGTGCAGTTGGGGGGCACTTCTTTCAAGACGACGGCTCCTGCCCCTATTTTAGCATTATCCCCAACGCGGAAGGAACCTAAGATCTTCGCCCCCGCGGCGATCATCACATGATCGCCGATGGTCGGATGGCGCTTGCCCTTTTCCTTCCCCGTTCCCCCCAGGGTGACTCCCTGATAAAGGGTCACGTTATTGCCGATCGCGGCCGTTTCACCGATGACCACGCCCATGCCGTGGTCGATGAACAACCCTTCGCCGATTTGGGCTCCAGGATGGATCTCGATGCCAGTCAAGAACCGGGCGACATGGGAGATGAACCGGCCCAGGAAACTAAATCCCCGACACCAGAAGGCATGGGCAATGCGATGCAAAAGGATCGCATGAAAGCCCGGATAACAAAAGACAACCTCCAGGACGCTGCGGGCTGCGGGATCCCGTTCGAACACCGCTTGGATATCCTGCTTGATGCTGTTAAACACGGCCATCACCCCCTAAAAAAACTAAGCCGCCCCTGCAGCAATGCTACAGAGACGGCTGAAAGCCGCGGTTCCACCCTGTTTGGGACCAAGGTCCCCCCTCTTTGCCCCCCGTGGGGCGCAGCCCTGTAACGGGGGCTGCCGGCTGGTCATACTCTGCAGACGCATTTCCACCAGCGGCTCCGGGGTGCATTTCGAAGCGGCTTCCACCGGGCCCCTTCCACCAATTCAGGGCTCCTCTCTGGGGCGAATACCACCCTACTTCTCCCCTTCATTGCCTGTTCCTTATTCCCGAGTTTCTTAGTCTGAATTATAAGCTGTGGATCCCTCCCTGTCAAGGGACCAGTTGGGGCCTCGGCAAGGAGATTTTCATTATTCACCGCTGGTTTTCCCCGCCGTGCTACCCCGGCGCCCATCCGGCCTGCCAACTTCCCCGCCGGAAGCAAAGACCAAAGATGATCACCAGGCAAAGGACATAGATGATCGGACCTGCCCAAGCCCCCCATACCCCAAGGCCCAAGACAAAAGCCCCCAGATACGCGGCGGGAATGAAGACGATGCTGGCGCAAACAAGGGTGACCCCGCCAGTGAAGCGGGTCCGCCCAGCCCCGTTGAGAACCCCGGCAAAGACCAGATGAATCACATCAAGGACCTGATACAGGGCGACCATCTTCAACAGGCGGCAGCTTAAGGCCCTGACCTGGACGTCCTTGGTAAAGGGCAAGACGAAAACCTGCGGGCAGAGGGCATAGCCGGCGGCCAACAGTCCCATCATGACCATGCCGACCCGAAGACCGGCAAGTCCATACTCCTTTGCCCGCCGGGGATTTTGCTCCCCCAGGGAGCGGCCCACCAGCGAACTGGTGGCCGAACCAATGGCAAAGGCAGGCATGAAGGCCAGATCGTTTAGCTGGCTGGCCACCTGGCTGGCCGCAAGTTCAACGGTCCCCAGCCGGGCGATAAGGGTCATGAAGATCCCAAAGGCAGTCAAATCGGTGGATACGGCCATCCCCATGGGGACCCCCAGCCGGAGCATGGCCTTTATCTCCCTCCCGTTGGGGAAGTGGAAGTCCCTGGTCAGCTGAAAGGTTTGGTCATACAACCCGAAGACAAAGGCCGCATAAAGAATAGTCTGCACCAAATGGGAAATCACCGTCCCCCAGGCGGCCCCGGCCAGTCCCAAGGCAGGAAAGCCAAGTTTGCCAAAGACAAGGACGTAGTTGGCCGCCATGTTCACCCCGACGGTCACCCAGCTGACAAACATGGGCACCCGGGAATCCCCCGCTCCCAGCATGAACCCGCTGATAGCCTTGGAAACAAGACCAAGGGGCAGCTCCCAGGACCGGATGGCAACGTATGTAAGGGCCAAGGAGCGGACGTTTTTGCCCGGTTTGACCAGGGCAAAAAGCACTCTAAACAGCTTGGGCACCAACAAGCTCAAGGGGGACAAGAGCAGGGCAAGGACAATGGCGTGCTGGAAGGCCCTTCGGGCCCTTTTCTTGTCCCCGGCGCCCAGGGAGTGGGCAACAACCACCATCACCGCGCCCACCGTCCCCCGGAGAAAGACGCCCACGGCAAGAAAAAGGGCGCTCGCCACGCCGACGGCGCCAAGTTCAATGATGCCCACCCGCCCCATGAAAATCGTATCCAATGTTCCCAGGAGGGTGTAAGCCAGGTTAGACAGTATTAGTGGAACAGCAAGCTGCAGCAGTCCCCCCGTGCATGATTCCTCTTTAGACATTCAATCGCTCCAAGTCCCTGGAGATTGCTGCTCAAACAAGATAGGAGAGGAACCTGGTAGCCAGGGAAAAGTAGATGCCCAGGCCCACGATGTCGTTGACCGTGGTGATAAAAGGGCCCGAGGCCACTGCAGGATCGACCCCCAAAGCGTTAAATAGTACTGGCATCAATGCTCCGATGATAGTTGATACGAGTAGGGTCACCCACATGGAGACTCCCACGACAAAGCCCAGGAAAGGATTCCCGTGCCAAAGGAAAGCAAACAAAGCAACGAGCAAACCACACACCGTACCGATGATGAGGCCGATGCGGGCCTCCTGGCGCAACAGCTCCAAAACATCCTTCCCTACGAACTTATGGAGGGCCATGGACCGCACCGCCACCGCCAGGGCCTGGGTGCCTGTATTTCCCGCCATGTCTGCGATGACGGGGATGAAGGCCGCCAGGGTCATCACCGACTGGAGAGTGTCCTCAAAGTGGGTGATGATGCTCCCGGTGAAAAACCCGGCAATCAACAGGAAGACCAGCCAGGGAAGCCGGTGCATGGCCGCTTCCTTAGGGCTTAGAGTAAAGTCATCCATTCCGTGGATACCGGCCATCTTGATGATGTCTTCGGTGGCCTCTTCGGTGATGACGTCCATTACATCATCCACGGTGATGATCCCAAGCAGGTGGTTCCCCACGTCCACCACCGGCAGGGCCAGAAAGTCGTATTTATCCAGCAGGAGGGCCACTTCTTCCTGGTCCATGCCCGCGGGAACGGAGATGACCTTCTTCCGCATAATCTGATGCAAAGGCGTGATAGGCTTGGCAACGATCAGATCCCGCAGGGAAACGACCCCCACCAGCCTTTCCGCCTCATCGATGACGTAAACATAGTAGATCATCTCCGCGTCGGGGGAGATGATGCGCAAGGCCTCGATGGCCTTCCCCGCGCTGAGCTGGTGTGGCAGGGCCACGTATTCCGTCGTCATCAGGGCCCCCGCCGTCTGCTCAGGATAGACGAGGAGATCCCGGACATCCTGGGCCTCTTCCGTCCCCATCAGATCGAGGAGCTCTTGGGCCTGTTCCATCTCCAGCTCCCGGAGCAGGTCCACCACATCATCCGATGACATCTCATCGAGGACGCCGGGGATCTTATCCCGACCCAGCTCCTTGAGCAGGTCCTGCTGCTCCTCATAGTGAAGCTCAGCCACGATTTCCGCCAGCTGTTCATAAGACAGGTGGCTGAATACCTGCTGACGTTCCGTGGGGGTTAGTTCCTTAATGAGTTCTGCTTGATCGGTGGGATGCATCTCCTTAATGATCTGGGTGATGGCAACCCAAGACCGGGATTTAAGAGCTTGTCTAACTTGATTAAGACCTTCCCGCACCGACATATTCTCACCCCCACGTGATACTTATTGCAGGCAACAAGTATAGGATAACACAATGGGCTGTTTATGTCGATACTTTAGCTTCCTGGGACAACGGGACCCATGGCAGTGAATTAGAGGCCGCCCACTTCCTTTTACGCTATCTACCCGCCCCCGCCAAAACAGGTCCTTTGCTGGGGTCCCGGCCATCCTTGGAGGCAAGGGAAAGATCATCCCATTTGGCGCAGCGGCTGCCCCAGCGGCTGATTAAACTGCCGCCCATGTAAAGCTCATTGATCTCACAGTTATTGGAGCAGTCCAGACAGACAAAACCCCTGGGATAGCAGTGGAAACCGATGATCTCGTCGATGCCCCGGAACTTGGTCTCCCGACCGGTCCGGTCCATGAACTGCTGGGCCAAAATGGCCGCGCCTAGGGCGCCCATCACCCGGAAATGCTCCGGGACGATGACCTGCTGGCCCAGCCTTTCTTCCAAGGCGGCCCGGATGCCCACGTTGGCGGCCACTCCCCCTTGGAAAAGGACCAAGGGTTCGATCCTTTTTCCCCGGGCCACGTTGGTCAGGTAGTTCCCGACTAAGGCCTGGCAGAGCCCTGCAATCAGATCTTCCTTGCTGTAGCCGAGCTGTTGTTTGTGGATCAAATCCGACTCGGCGAATACCCCGCAGCGCCCCGAGATTTTAACGGGACTTTGGGAGCGGAGGGCGTAGTGACCGAATTCCTCAATGGGAATCCCCAGGCGGCCCGCTTGATGGTCCAGGAAAGAGCCGGTTCCCGCGGCGCAGATGGTGTTCATGTTAAAACCGACGGAAACCCCGTCCCTGATGATGATGAGCTTGGAATCCTGGCCGCCGATGTCGATGACCGTTTGCACCCGGGGCTCAACGTGGGCCGCGGCTATCCCGTGGGCGGTGATTTCGTTCTTGACCGAGTCGGCGCCCACCATCACCCCCGCCAACCGGCGGCCGCTCCCGGTAGCCCCAACGCCGGCAATGGTCCAGGAACCTGCTTCAGCCAGTTCCCGAAAAGCTGTTTGGATAGCCTGGATGGGACCTCCTTCCGTTCGCAGATAGGTCTGGAAAACCACCTCCCGAGCCCCATTAATCAGTACCAGCTTGGTGCTGACGCTGCCCACGTCGATGCCCGCGTAGCAGCAGCTTAAGCGGTGCAAGACGGCCTTCCCCCTTTCTGACCATTACACCCCGGGCAGGACCAATGGACCGGAGCCTTTGACCCGCCGCTCTTCCAATAGATCCAAGAAGGCTTCAACCCTGGTTTCCACCCCCGCCTCCCCCGTCTGCTCGCTGGAGATGACGGTGAGCAGAGGCATGTCCAGCTCCCTGGCCCCGTGCACCAGGATGTTTTGGGCAACAATCTCCGGCATGCAGGTGAATGGATACAGGTGGATAACCCCGTCTATCCCCTCGGGGCCAGCTAAAACCGTCTGGCCCACCGTTTCTAGTCCATGTCCCCCGACGGACTCCCGCAGGTAAGGCAGGGAGGCCCTCTCCAGCTCCCGCTGACGGCGCCGGGCTTTGGGCAGGTGAAGGAGGTGAAGGTCCACCCAATGCCGGGGGCTCACCTCCCGGTCCACCCAGACCCTAAGATCGGGGCTGCTCCCTAAGAACTGCTCCAGACCCAAGTTGGCGTAGGGCTCCATCAAGACCCAGATTTCCCCCACCAACCGGACCCGGAGAGGATCGGTTTCTTCTTCCTTGAGGGTGCGGACGGCCTGGCGCAGATCCCTCAAGGCCCCTTTGAGGGACCCGATGCTGGCAGCTGCCCGGACCTGGTCCATGAACTGCTGCCAAAGGACATCGGCCGATCCCCGCTTCCCTTCGAAGGCCCTGCCCCAGCGTAGGAGCCCTTCCCCTTCATCCAAGGCAGCCAGCTTCGCGTAGGCCAGGTGAAACCCCCGGATGATCCGGGGCCAG
>JAAZLZ010000200.1 GCA_012799075.1 Bacillota bacterium | reverse complement strand
TGTCTTTCAATATTGTCAATACCCACCTCAAGAATCAGCTCCAGGGCCGCCCCCAGCCCAACCAGGCCAAGCACGTTGGGCATGCCCTCTTCTAAGCGGCGAACAGAGGGGGGAGGCCCATCGATGTGATTAGGGGAAACCGCCTGTGGACCGAGACCTAAATACCGCCAGCCTCCACCGGGAGTCGAAATGAAATGAAGAAGGTCTTCCCTGCAGTATAAACAACCGGTTCCCACCGGCCCCATCAGCCATTTGTATCCCCCGGCGGCAAAGAAATCGACTCCCAACTCGTTCACCTTGAACCTGAGGGCGCCTAAACCCTGAATGGCATCAACGAACAAATAGGCCCCGTGTCGATGGCAAAGATCGCCTATTGCCGCCAGATCATTGCGAAAACCGTTGCTGAACTCGACGAAGCTCAAGGCCACCAGTCGGGTTCCCTTGTCAATTATTGCCTCTACGTCCTGGCAAGAGATTATGCCATCCCTGCTTTGCAGGATGCGCACTTCAACGCCCCTGCGTCTTTGCATGAGCCAGGGATAGAAGTTGGCCGAGTGCTCCAGGTCAGCTACGATGATATTATCACCGGCCTTAAAATCGAAATTTTGAGCAATGAGGAGTATTCCGGTGGTTGTGTTTTGGGTAAATGCGATTTCGTTGGGATTCGAACCGACCAAGAGGGCCAACCGTTCTCGGGTAATTTCTGCTTCAGTCTCCCATTGGGGGAAGACCGTTCGACCATGGTTTTGAGACTCGCCAATGAACAGCTGCATTTTGGCCGCGGCTCGTTTGGGCAACGGGGCCATAGCCGCGTGGTTCAGGTACAAATGGTTCCCTTTGACTGGAAACTCATCGCTCCATCGCTGCAAATCTCCCCACCTCCCGCTAAGCTCTTGCCGCAACATTATCCGCAGCAGACTGAGAATCCTTCCTGGGAAGGAAGGGAAGTGAGACTGCTATAAGTTGCCTTTAGTTGACATCCAGGTTAGGATTTGCTAAGATCGAACCGACATGACCCATATTGCTTTGAAAGTGCATCTAGGGTTCCGCCCAAGTTGGGGTCCGCGACCGAGTGATGCAGGCGCCTATGAAGGGCGCTACACCCTAGAGGGATAAAAACCCCGGCGGGCAGGTTTCATTGGCGTAAACGGTGAATCCTGCCCGCTTGCTGTTTATGTTCCTGGAAGGTGTGATATTCCACCGCCGGTGGAAGACTTATGTAAAGGCAACGTTATACAGAGGAGGGGTCTAGATGCTAAGGGAAGAGGTTATTCGCACCAAGGCTTGGCGTCAGATGGGACTCAAGGACGAGGAGTATGAGCGGATTGTTTCGTTGCTTGGGCGGGATCCTACTTGGACGGAACTGGGGATGTTTTCTGTCTTGTGGTCAGAGCATTGTTCTTATAAACATTCGCGTCCATTATTAAAGAAGCTGCCCACGGAGGGGGCCCATGTTCTCGTCGGACCCGGAGAGAACGCGGGGGTGGTGGATGTGGGGGCGGATACCGCGGTTGCCTTTAGGATCGAGTCCCACAACCACCCGGTTTTCGTTGAGCCCTATGAAGGGGCGGCAACCGGCGTTGGAGGGATGCTCCGGGATATCATGTCCATGGGTGCCCGTCCTGCGGCCTTGCTCGGTTCGGTGCGTTTTGGACCCCTTGAAGAATCACGGGCCCGTTGGCACTTCACCGAAGCGGTGGCAGGCATGTCCGATTACGGGAATACCGTGGAGGTGCCCACAGTAGGTGGCGAGGTCTTTTTTGCCCCTTCGTTCGGCGACAATCCCTTGTGTAATGTCATGTGCTTAGGAATCCTACCGAAAGAGCGACTGACCAAGGGATTGGCGACAGGGAAAGGCAACCCCATTTTCGTGGTGGGGGCGGCCACAGGTCGGGACGGCATCCACGGTGCTACCTTTGCTTCCACTGACCTTGCCAATGAGACGGAGCTGACTTCAATGCAAGTTGGCGATCCGACTACCGCCAAACGTCTCATCGAAGCGTGTTTAGAGCTAGTGGCCAGCGGAGGCGTGGTGGGCATCCAGGATATGGGTGCAGCGGGGATTACCTCCTCCTGTGCGGAAACAGCCGCTCGGGCCGGAAGTGGAGCG
>JAAZLZ010000199.1 GCA_012799075.1 Bacillota bacterium | reverse complement strand
GTCGCACCTACGGCCTACTAGAACGACAATTCCGTCGCTACTACGATCTAGCAGCTCGGCGGCGGGGCATCACCGGTGAAAACTTGTTGCAGCTTCTTGAAACTAGGCTCGACAACGTGGTTTACCGGTTGGGCTTTGCCTCTTCTCGTCCGGAGGCTAGACAGTTGGTCTTGCATGGACACTTTAGCGTGAATGGACGCAAGGTGACCGTTCCTTCTTACCAGGTCCGTCCTGGTGATGTAGTCGCGATCCGCGAGGGCAGCCGGAACTTGGATAAGTTCAAGGTAAACCTGGAGGTTGGCCGAACGACGCCTCCCTGGATGACCCTGGATCTGGAAAAAATGGAAGGCGAGATTCTGTCGCTGCCGACAAGGGACCAAATCGATGTTCCCGTACAGGAGCATCTAATTGTCGAGTACTATTCGAGGTAGGCTCCACAAAACCCTCAGCAAGAGATTTCGGGTCGGACCCTTCCCCGGGCCCCGTTTAGCGGATGATTCTTGCTCTGCAAGGAGGAGGGTGTGTAGATGATTGAAATTGAAAAGCCGAAGATCGAATCCCTGGATAAGGGCAGTAACTACGGCCGGTTCAAGGTGGAGCCTTTGGAGCGGGGGTACGGCGTTACCCTGGGGAATTCCCTGCGCAGGGTATTGCTTTCTTCCCTGCCCGGAGCCGCGGTGACCTCCATCCGCATCGATGGAGTGCTCCACGAGTTCTCGACCATTCCCGGTGTTGTTGAGGATACGATAGAAATTATCCTGAACATTAAGGGGCTAATTGTCAGGCTCCACACCGATGAAGAAGTGATGGCCCGCATTGAGGCTGAGGGACCAGGGACAGTCACCGCAGGGGATATTCAGGTGGGCAGCGAAGCTGAAATCCTCAACCCCGATCTGCATATCGCTGAACTGGATGAGGACGGCCGTTTAAATATGGAGATAACCCTGTGCAAGGGCCGGGGCTATGTAGCCGCGGAGCAGCTGAAAAAGCCGGATCATCCCATCGGGCTCATTCCCGTCGATGCCCTGTTTTCCCCCGTGGTTAGGGTGAATTATGTGGTGGAAGACACCAGGGTGGGGCAGGTAACGGACTACGACCGGCTGGTCCTGGATGTATGGACCGATGGCAGCATCGCTCCGGACGAAGCTGTGAGCCTGGCGGCCAAGATCTTAACGGAGCATCTACGGCTTTTCATCGCGCTTACAGAGCCCGATGAGACTGTGGAGATCTTGGTGGAGAAGGAAGAAGAGGAAAAGGACCGGGTCTTCGATATGACTATCGAAGAGCTGGACTTGTCGGTGCGCAGTTACAACTGCCTCAAGCGGGCAGGGATCAACACCGTTGAAGAGTTGATCAAGCGCACAGAGCAGGACATCATGAAGGTCCGCAACCTGGGGAAGAAATCTCTGCAAGAAATCAAGGAGAAACTGGCGGCCCTGGACCTGTCGTTGCGTCCGTCAGACGAATAGGGTAGGGAGGAATGGTGGATGCGGAAGAGGAAGCTTGGGAGGACCACGTCCCATCGGCGGGCCTTGTTTGGCAGCCTGGTGACCGCGGTCATGCTCCATGAACGAATCGAAACTACCGAGAGCAAGGCGAAGGCGGCCAAGCCCTTTGTGGACCGGATGGTAACCCTGGGCAAACAAGGGGACCTGGCAGCACGAAGAAGGGCAGCTGCTTTCATGAAGAAGCCGGAAGCAGTCCAGCGGCTGTTTGCCGATGTGGCCCCCCGCTACGCAGATCGCCAAGGGGGTTATTGCCGGGTGGTTAAGACGGGCTTTCGCCGGGGCGATGGGGCTCCAATGGCCATTTTAGAGCTTGTCTAGGTAAAAGGTGGGAAGGTGTTGCCAAGTGGTGAAGGATTCCGAGCCATTGATTCGCCTACAAGATGTTTGTTACAGCTACCACACCGGAGAAGGGGAAACAATGGCCCTGAGGGACATCAATTTGATGATCCCCCAAGGGGAGTTCGTCTCCATTATTGGCCATAACGGCTCGGGGAAATCGACCCTGGCCAAACTTTTCAATGCCCTTTTGCTGCCGACCCGCGGTGATGTAGTTGTGGGGGGTAAGAACACAAAGGGCGGGGAGAATTTGTGGGTCGTCCGGCAGCAGGTGGGGATGGTTTTCCAAAATCCCGACAATCAGATCGTGGCTACAACCGTAGAAGAAGATGTGGCTTTTGGCCCGGAGAATTTGGGGCTAAGCCCCGATGAGATCGGCCGCCGCGTCGCTGAAGCCCTGGCCCTGGTGGGGATGGAGGAGCACCGCCACCGGGCCCCGTATCTTTTGTCGGGGGGTCAAAAGCAAAGGGTGGCCATCGCTGGCGTGATTGCCATGCGTCCCGCGTGCATCGTTTTAGATGAACCCACGTCCATGTTGGATCCTTTTGGACGCCGAGAGGTGTTGGAGACTATCCAGCGGCTCAATCGTCAAGAGGGGATTACCGTGGTCTTGGTCACCCATTTCATGGAAGAGGCGGCCCTGGCGGATCGGGTGCTCGTCATGGCCGAAGGAAAACTGGTTTTATCAGGACCTCCGGCGGAAGTCTTCAGTAGGGGGGAGCAGATGCGGGTCCTCAGGCTGGATGTCCCCCAGATTGTCCAACTGGCCTGGGAATTGCGCGGAAGCGGCATTCCTGTACCGCAGGAGATCTTTAGTATCAATGAACTGGTGGATTACTTATGTCAATACGCGTAGAAGATCTGGTGCATATTTACCAAGCGGGAACCCCCCTGGCCACAGAAGCCTTGAAGGGGGTAACCCTGGAAATCCAGGAAGGGGAGTTCTTCGGACTCATTGGGCAGACAGGTTCGGGCAAATCCACCTTGATCCAGCATTTAAATGGTCTGATCAAGCCTTCCCGGGGCCTAGTGCAGGTGGATGGCCAGAACCTCTGGGAGCGGGGGGCAAACCTAAAGGAGATACGGCAAAAGGTGGGCCTGGTATTCCAATATCCGGAGCATCAGCTCTTTGAAGAGACGGTTTTCGCCGATGTGGCCTTTGGCCCCCGAAACATGGGTCTTGCCGAAGCGGAAGTGAAGGAGCGGGTCGAAGAAGCCTTGGCGATAGTGGGATTGGACGGGGAGATTGTCGATCGATCCCCCTTTGAACTCAGCGGCGGCCAGAAAAGGCGAGTGGCCATCGCCGGGGTCCTTGCCATGCGGCCCAAATACCTCATTCTCGATGAGCCGACGGCGGGACTAGATCCCATGGGCCGCCAAGAGATCCTCGGGGAGATCAGCGCCCTCCAACGGCAGGGAGTGACGGTGGTTCTAGTATCCCATAACATGGAAGAGGTAGCTCGGCTAGTGAGTCGTCTGGCCGTGATGCATGATGGGAGGATCATCGTCCAAGGACGGCCCGAGGAAGTCTTCAGCAAAGGGGATCTGTTGGAAGAGGTTGGTCTTGCTCTGCCCCAGATCGCCCAGTTGATGCATCGGCTGCGGGAACGGGGCCTGGACATCCCCGTGGATATCTACACCGTCGGCGAGGCCCGGGAGGCAATCTTACGAATACTGGGCCCAGAACGGGGCAAGGCGGCCCGTTTTTTGACCTTGTAGGGGGAGAGAAATGGCCTTTTTTCGCGATATGACCCTCGGGCAGTACATACCCGGTGAATCCTTCGTCCATCGATTGGATCCCAGGACCAAGATCATCGTCACGATGCTTTTAATCATCCTCCTGTTCCTGGTGGAGACCTTTCAGGGTTATGGACTTGTGGCCCTATTCATCGGAGGGCTAATTTTACTTTCCCAATTGTCGCCCCGCTTTGTTCTGCGGGGGATTCGTCCCATGCTGGTCATCATTCTCTTTACCCTGGTTCTTCACGTCTTCCTCAGCGAAGGAGAGGCCATCTGGCAGCTGGGGCCTTTGAAGGTGACCAGGGAGGGGCTGGTCAAGGGCGGCATGATGGTGACGCGCCTTCTCCTTTTGATCATCGGCGCTTCCCTGCTCACCCTCACCACCTCGCCCATCGCATTGACCGATGGCATCGAAGCCATCTTGTCTCCGGGAAAGAGGTTTGGGCTGCCGGCCCATGAACTGGCGATGATGATGAC
>JAAZLZ010000198.1 GCA_012799075.1 Bacillota bacterium | reverse complement strand
TCCCTTAGAGCTTCCGACGCTGATCCATTCAGCGAGATTTCCTCAGCCGGCACCCCATGATCTTGCTGGCAAGGCGGCGTTAGGAGCTGAAGGAGCATGGCAGCGAACAGACTCCCCTCGATGCTTTCTTCCACCGGCTCTGCCTGGGTTGTCCCCGGGAGTTTGATGGGCTGTGGGCAAATCCTGACTATCTCTTCCATTGATTTCACCTCCTTTCAAGGATGTTATTGAGCAACTCGTCTTTAATTGGTCAGCAAGGCACTAAGACGAGCAGCTTGCTTTGGATCAAGGGCGGCAAAGATCTCTGCCAATTGTTCTGGGGGTACGCCCTCTAAAATTGTCTTAACCAGCTCATCGTCCATCTTGATGAGGATGGAGGCTGCATCCTGGGGACGCATATGGGCATAAAGCTCTTGGGTCCTTTCCAGCCGCTCCCGCTTCTTCTTTTCTTCCTGATCCTGGGCCTGTCGCTCATCCCAAGCCTGAATCAACTGTTGGAGACGCCCCTCTTCCCGTTCCAACTCCTTTTTCCTTCTTTCAAGTTGGGCCCGTTCGGACCGGAGGAGGTCCGCCTCTTGGGCGAGGGTTTGCTGGAGCTGTCCCAACTCCCGATGTTGATTGGCCAACTCTTCGGAGTTCTCAACTCCCAACTCATAGGTTTGAATCAACGGGCCGACGGTGGTGCTAGCGGCCAGCTTATTCCACAGCAAGCCTCGAACGTGGATGATGCCTGTGGTTTCCAGTACAGATGCAGTGATGATGATGGCAACTAACAAAGCTAAAATGGGCAGAGTCCACTTTTTCATTGGTTTGCCGCCTTGGCAACAAGGCTTGCCCCCCTTCTACATGGACAAGGATTCCTTTGACCTGTTGCGCAGATAGAGGTTGTTTCCCACCTCATCCAAGAATCCTTGTTCCTTGCTCATGAGTTCGCTCCGGTATTCTGCCAGTTGTCTTTCCTTTAGGCGCTCTAAAATGCGTCTTTCTTTGCTCATTCGAATCAGAAGACGGCGATGCTCCTCTAATTCCCTGTCCAAGACGGCGATGTGCTCCCGTTGAAAATGGCAGCGGCGGCGAAGGTATTCTAGATGACCCTGATACAGGGAGACAACTTTCAGGGAAAGGGTGTCTTGCTGGGCATGTTCCCACTGGGTCAGGGTGGTTTGTTGTTCTTCCATGATTTGAGACAGTCGACGCCGCTGGTTGAGGAGCTCCCTTTGGAGCTGGGCCAATTGCGAGCTCAGCTCGTTTTCCTGTTGCGTCTTGAATTGCAGCACCTTCTCCAATGAGAAACGAAAGGTTCGCACAGGCTCTACCTCCGTCAGCTATTCCCTGCGGCCGTTGCCAGTCGATGGAGATGCTCTAGGGTGTCCTCCCATGGGCACTGCTGCTCCATTCCTTGGCGCAGGAATCCTTGAACGGCATCGATATGTTCCACCGCCCGGTCGACCCGGGGGTTGTTTCCTTGGACATAAGCACCGATATTAATCAAATCCTCCACATCACGGTAAACCGCTAGAATCTCCCGAATTCGACTCGCTGCCTCTAGGTGCTCTCCGCTGACCACTTCCGGCATCACTCGACTGACGCTGCCCAAGACATCGATTGATGGATAATGGCTCGCCTCCGCAAGCTTGCGGGAAAGGACGATATGGCCATCGAGGATGCCCCGCACCGTATCGGCGATGGGTTCATTTAAATCATCGCCTTCAACCAGGACGGTGTAAAGGCCCGTGATTGTCCCCTTCTCACCGGTTCCCGTTCGTTCCAGCAGCCTAGGCAGCAAAGCAAAGACCGATGGAGGGTACCCCCTGGTGGCAGGAGGCTCCCCCACTGCCAGGCCGATTTCCCGCTGGGCAGTGGCAAGACGGGTTACCGAGTCCATCATGAACAGGACATCCTTGCCCAGGTCGCGAAAATACTCGGCGATGGCGGTGGCTACAAAGGCGGCCTTCAACCTGATAAGGGGGGCTTGGTCCGAAGTTGCGATGACCACCACGGAACGCTTCAGGGCTGCTTGGCCCAAGCATCCTTCCAAGAAGTCCCGCACCTCTCGCCCCCTCTCACCCACCAGGGCAATCACATTGACATCGGCCGAGGTGTAGCGGGCCATCATCCCGAGAAGGGTGCTTTTGCCTACACCGCTTCCGGCGAATATGCCGAGCCTTTGTCCCTTGCCGCAAGTGAGCAGGGCATCGATGGCTTTGACGCCTACCGATAGAGGCTCTGTGATTCGCCGCCGGGTCAGGGGGTTGGGGGGCTGATTATGGATTGGGTAGTAGCTGTTTCCTGCCAATGGCCCTTGATTGTCAAGGGGGCGTCCCAAACCGTCAAACACCCTGCCCAAAAGATCTGGCCCCACTTTGACCCGCATGGCTCGACGGGTTGGTCTAACTAGACTTCCCGGGCTGACCCCGTGCAACTCTCCCATCGGCATTAATAAGATTTGCTTGCGCCTAAACCCCACCACTTCCGCCTCGATGGGAGGACCTGTTCCTTTGGGGTGGATGTGACAGATCTCCCCAAGTTCAACCCCAGGCCCTTCGGATTCGATAATTAAGCCCACCACCTGGGAGACTACCCCGTACTGCTCAATGAGGGTGGCACGGCTAGCTGCATCCATGTACTTGCCTAGATCCCACGGCTTGTTAGTCACCCTCCATCACTTCCAGGAGTTCTTTCTTCATCAAATCCAGGCGGGTCTCAAGGCGGGCATCGATGCGGCCCAGGTCCGTCTCAATGATGCAGCCCCCAGGCTGGATGCTTTCGTCTTCGACAAAGGTAATGGCCTTGGCCTCAAGAAACAGCCGCCGGATTTCATCCTCTCCTTCTTCTAAGGTGGGCAGATCCCGTCGGTTGACCCGGACGAATATCTTCGTTGCCCCACCCAAGTATGAGATGGCTTCAGTCAACACCCGTTTGGCGACCTCACTATCCAGCTGAATTTCCTTCCTAACAATCTTCTCGGCAATAAGGAGGGAAAGCTTAATCAAATCTTCTTCGGCAAGCTCCATAGCAGCCTGGCGAACACTTACTGCCTCCTGCAAGATCATCTCCAGTTTCTCTAGTTGACCTTCGATCTGCGCTAGGAACTGTTTCTTACCCTCGGCAAGCCCCCGTTGATACCCTTGGCGAAAGGCCGTCTCCTCCTTCTCTGCTGCCTTGTCGGCAGCTTCGGCAACAATCGCCACGGCCCGGGCCTGGGCGCTCTCCAAGAGAGCCCGGGCTCGCTCGCGGGCGGCTTTGATGATTTGGGCGGCATCGAGTATTGCTTGGCGTTGGGGGGCGGGGCGACGGGG
>JAAZLZ010000197.1 GCA_012799075.1 Bacillota bacterium | reverse complement strand
CCGTCGGGCGCTCCGGCGGCTGCCATAATATCCTGGTGGGGAGGGAGGCCTTGGCTAAGGAGGGCATTGGGGTCTTTCCGGTGGAACGGGGCGGCGATGTTACTTACCATGGACCCGGTCAGCTGGTCGGCTACCCGATCATGGACCTGAAGGAGCAAGGGCGAGATTTGCACCTTTTGCTGCGCAGGTACGAGGAAGTCTTCATCCGGCTGCTGGCTGGCTACGGGATTGCCGGTTCTCGCATCAAGGATCTTACCGGAGTGTGGGTAGGAGAGAGAAAGATCTTGTCAATTGGTGTTGCCGTGCGTCGGTGGGTTAGCTTCCATGGGTTTGCCTTTAACATCAATCCTAATCTGGACCATTTTGGTCTGATCAATCCCTGCGGCTTGGTGGACATAGGGATGACATCCCTAGCCCGACTCCTCGGACGGCCCATTTCCCGGGGAGAAGTGCAGCCTCGCGTTGAGGATTTGTTCGCATCGGTCTTTCATCTGCAGCCCGAACCCTGGCCCGAGAGCTCGCCGTGGCAGGAACTGATCGAGGAGGTTGATGAAAGTGGTCATGACCAGTAGAGAAAGGGTCAACAGGGCTCTGGACCACAAGGAGCCCGATCGGGTGCCCTTTGATTTGGGCGGCACCTTTGCCAGCACCATTGTCCTGGGTGCCTACCGGCGGTTAGCCGACTACCTTGGCGTCGATGATCCCGAGCCTGTCTTTTGTCGTTTCACTTCCCAAACGGTCATTCCCCACGAAGGGGTCCTGGAGAAACTAGGCATCGATACCCGCTGTTTGGCCCTGGGGGCGCCCGATGGAAGACCCGAACAGGAAGATGCCAGTGGAACCATGATCGACGAGTGGGGCGTAGGTCGGCGAAAGCCAGCCAGCAGTCTTTACTACGACTTGTCCCATTCTCCCCTCGCGGGCAGCATCACCCCCAAAGACTTGGAAAGACACCCCTGGCCCGACCCGGACGATCCGGGCCGCTACCGGGGCCTCTTAGAGCGAGCCCGTTATCTCCATGGGGAAACGGACTACGCGGTTATCTTGAATCTGCCCTTGGGCCTGGTCCATCAAGCCCAGTTTCTGCGGGGCTTTGAAGACTGGTTCATCGATCTTCTACTTAACCCGGAGCTGGCCGGCGACCTGATGGACAGGGTAAATGACGTGAACAAACGGATCGTGGCCAATGCGTTGGACATTTGCGGAGAGTATGTGGATGTAGTGATGTACGCGGATGATGTTGCCGTGCAAAACGGCCCCATGTTTGCCAACGAGACTTATCGCCAGCTCATCAAACCCCGGGAGAAGGAAGTCTTCGACCTGGTGAAGGAAAAAAGCAATGCCAAGATTCTCTATCATTGCTGCGGCTCCGTCGTCCATTTGCTCGATGATTTCATCGAAATCGGGGTGGATGCCATTACCCCGGTGCAAGTCTCGGCTAAGGACATGGATACCAAATGGCTCAAAGACAATTATGGCCATCGACTTTCCTTCTGGGGCGGGGTGGATACCCATCGGGTGCTGCCGCGGGGCACTCCCGCCGAGGTTAAGGCCGAGACTAAGCGCCGCCTGGCGGATCTGATGCCTGGCGGAGGCTACATTCTAAATTCCGTCCACAACATCCAGCCCGATGTACCTCCAGAAAACATCTTGGCCATGTTCGAGGCCGGCATGGAATACGGTCGCTATTAGATCCTCTCGGGGTATTCGTGATATGGAGGAATCCTCAAGGGGGGGCAAGACCCCTCCTCTTTATGGCAAAGTTGCCAAAAAACTTACAGAAAGAGCGGGTGGAAAGATGAAGGCCCTTGTTTTCCATGGCCCACTGAAAATGAAGTGGGAAGATGTACCGGAACCGAAGCTGCAGGATGGTGAAGTGCTAGTCAAGGTGAAAGCCGTTGGGATTTGCGGCTCTGACATTCACGGCTACCAGGGGAAGACGAAACGGAGAATTCCTCCCATGGTCATGGGACATGAGGCGGCAGGAGAAGTGGCAGCCCTAGGGCCAAAGGCCAATAAGTTTTCCGTCGGTCAAGGAGTCATCATTCAGCCGCTGATGGGATGTGGGGACTGCCCGGCCTGCGGCCAGGGGGAAATAAACCAGTGCAGCGGCCGCTCCTTGCTTGGGGTCAACGCCCCGGGGGCCATGGCCGAATACGTCGTCGTTAGAGAAAAGAACCTCTATCCCCTTCCAAAGGGGGTCTCCTACAGCGCAGCCTCCATGGTGGAGCCCATGAGCGTTGTCGCCCATGCCCTTAGCCGGACCCCTTCATTGCTCCACAAGAAGGTGGCCGTTATCGGCACCGGCACCATCGGGCTTTTGGCCGTCATGATGGCCCGGGCCGGGGGAGCTCTCCAACTGTTTGCGGTGGACCTATCCGATTATCGCCTTGGCCTGGCCAAAGAGCTAGGGGCCGATGCGGTCATCAACTCCGGGCGTCAAGATGCAGGCGAAATCATCAAGGAAAAGACGGGCCATGGAGTAGACATCGTCATCGAATGCGTCGGCGTTGCTCCCGCGGTTCAAACAGCCATCGCCTCCGTCCGGAATGGCGGTCACATAACCCTGATCGGCAATTCGGCGGCGATGATGGAATTGCCCGAGCAGGAACTGGTGGTTCGGGAACTGTCCGTGGCGGGGACCTACGCTTTCAACCGGGAGTTTCCCGTCATGGTGGAAGCCCTAGGCAAAGGGTCATTGCCCGTCGACAAGCTGATCAGCCTCCAGGCTCCTCTAGAGGAAGGGGCCGAGGTTTTTGCCAAGCTGGGCCAAGGTGAGGACGAACGGGTGATTAAGGCAGTACTTTGTGGTTGAAAGGAGTGTCCTAGTTGACGAAACAGGAAGGTTTCATCGGCGGATTGGAGGCCGAATCCCAGGCTTTGCTGGATGTGGCCAAGAAGATGCTCATTGCCGCCCGGACAGCGCCGAAGGCTCGTGGAATTGACAAGTTAGCGACGGGGATTATCACCCCCGGGCCCGTTTTGGAAAAGCTTCGGGCCAAGATGGAAGAGCTGGCGCCAGAGGGAGGGGCCTTGTTCAACAGGGACTCCCAGAACATTAAAGATGTGGAAGCAGTCGTGTTGATCGGGACCAAGAAGGGCCCCATGGGCCTTAAACTGTGCGGCTTTTGCGGTTTTGCCAGTTGTGAGGAGATGGAAGCCCATGGGGGCACCTGCATCTACAACCCGGGGGATTTGGGAATTGCCGTCGGCTCTGCAGTCAGCGTAGCCATGGATCATCGGGTGGACAACCGGGTGATGTATACCATCGGGCTTGCCGCGGTGAAGCTCGGCCTCCTCGGGGAGGATGTGGACATAGCCTTTGGGATTCCCCTGGCGGTGCGGGGCAAGAACCCCTTCTTCGATCGAAAATAGTTTGCCATACATGCGGCGGAAAGGCGGAACGGTACAGTGCCAAGAGATGTTCAAAGGAATGGTTTTCGTCGCCCCCGGATGGGCGAAGCTCTGTTTCCCCTGGTGGTGACAATGTTTCTAGTCGGTCTGTCTGTCCTCAAGTGGGATGTTCCCCTTCATGCACCTTTGATTTTGGGAACCTTTGTGACGGTCCTGTTTTCCCTTCGGCTTGGGTACAGGTGGAGCGACATCGAAGGGTTCATGCTCAAGGGCTTCGAAGAGGCCGCGAGCATCTTCCCTGTTATGCTTGCCATTGGCATGGTGGTGGGGGTTTGGATGATTAGCGGCACCATACCTGCCATGGTTTACTACGGACTTAAGGTTCTAAAACCTAGGATTTTCTTAGTTGCCGCCTTTCTCTTTAGTGCCTTGGTTAGTCTGGCCATGGGCACCACTTGGGGGACTGTGAGCAGTGTGGGCGTTGCCTTGACGGCCATTGGGCAGAGCATGGGTTTCCCCCTGCCCCTAACGGCAGGGGCGGTGGTTTCCGGCGCCTTTGCCGGCGCCACCGTCTCCCCCATTTCGCCCATTGCCCACCTAGCTGCGACCATCACCGAAGTCGACTTTACCAAGCACGCCCGCAACGTTTTCATCCATAGCTTGCCTGCCCTGGTGATTAGCATCGCTTTTTACATCTTCATGGGCAAGCCCTATGCCGGAGTTAGCGCCGATCCCGCGGATGCTTTGCTGATCAGCAAGGCCCTCCAAGGGACTTATAACTTAAGTCCCATCCTCTTCCTGCCGACCATCCTCGTCATCGGTTTAGGCTTTGCCGGCTGGAAAGTGGTGCCAAGCTTGATGGTGGGGACCATCACCGGCGGGCTGGTGGGGATCATCTATCAGGGGGCAAAGGTATCCGAAGTGGTCCAAGCCATGTACAGCGGCTACCTGCCTCCGAATTTCCCCCTGGACTTTTGGGCCAACAAGGGCGGCATGGTCAGTATGTACGATGTCTTGGCCCTAATCATCATAGCCTTGACCTACGCGGGGACCCTTGACGGCACCGGCATGCTTGAGGTCATGATGGAAGGAGCCCTAAGCAGGTTCAAGGGGCAGCGGGGACTGATAGGGTTTTCCGTCGTTGCCGGCTCCCTCGTCGGGCTGGTGGCCGGCACCCAGAGCCTGGCCATCCTTCTTATGGGGCATACCTTCATGGAGAGCTACCACAGCCTGGGGATCCCTTCCTTGACCTTATCCCGGGTTCTTAGTGATTGTGGAATTCTCGTTGCGCCCTTGGTTCCCTGGAACTCAAACGGACTGTTCATTTCAGGTGTGCTGGGGGTCAGCACCTTCGCCTATGCGCCCTACGCCATCTACTGTTGGCTTGTCCCCATCATGTCCTTCATTTATGCCTTAAGGGGCAGCCCTCGGACGGAGGCGGAAGGAGTACCAAAGGAAGCGAGCGAGGCTTTGTGAACAAGGAAGTAACCACCTACCTCCTCATGGTGGCCACCGCCGTTGTCTGGGGCGGGGGCTTTGTGGCCAGCAAAGTAGTCGTGGCCAACTTGCCTGTCTTTACTAGTTTGGTTTTGCGTTTCAGCTTCGGCCTGGCCATTCTTGTGCCCATGGCCTGGTTCACTGAACGGAAAGACCTCATTCCCCAGCGGGAGAAACTCCCTGCCCTAGCCTTCCTGGGTCTAACGGGCCTGACGGCCAACAACGGCTTCTTGCTCACGGGACTTAAGACTGCCCCCGCCTCCGTCGGATCCCTCATCGCCGGTGCCAACCCCATGGCCATTGCCTTGCTTGCCCACGCCGTCTTGAAGGAGCAGCTCGTTTTCAGGCAGTGGGTGGGCATCCCCATATCCTTTGCGGGAGTGATGGTTGTTCTGTGGCATGGGGCTAGGGAGCTGGGGGCTTCGGGCTGGCGCAATCTGTTCTTTTTGGCTTCGGTTCTTTCCTGGGCCAT
>JAAZLZ010000196.1 GCA_012799075.1 Bacillota bacterium | reverse complement strand
GGAAAATATGGCCCACGAAGTTGAGCAATCCGTACACATCATCATAGAGGGTGAAGGAAAGTTCGCTCAAGATAGTTGCGATCATGGCATAAATCAAGAGCTGAAGGGTCTTTTCGTCCCATTCTTCCCGATGCCGGTAAAGGCGATAGATAGATGCGCCAAGGAAAGCCACGATTAGGTATTCACTCGCGATCTTAAAGGGGGTAAGCCCCAAACCGGGCAAGAAGCAAGCCGGGAAAATGGGGTAGACCAGGATAGTCAATATGCCCAGGAGGGTGGTTGCCCCAAAGGCCAGGCCAAGGGGCCAAAACTCCGTAAGCTGGATGTTAAGCAGAAGGGGAGCTATGACCAAGGTGGCGGTCTCCAAAAACCGGGTGAAAATCCAGAACTGGGTTGGTTGGTTCTGGGTTAGATTTGGAATAACGGACATTCCGTAATAGGTGATGAGATGAAAGAAGGTGAGGATAGCGACAAAAAGATACCCTAGGCCGAGGAAAACCAGATAGCTGGCCTGGGTAAAGTCGCGAGTGTTCCACGCAACGATGAAAATGCAGATGGCCACCACCATGGCCCAGGCCTCAACGATGCTATGGAAGAGCAAATAGTTCGCCTTGGACAGCAAATAAAGGGCAGCCAATAGGATTGCGCCGACAATAAGTTGTGGCAGCTTGCGGACGGACATTGACTTAGCCTCCCGTGCCTCAACGGCGTCTGGTTTGCGATGGAAATTCTCTTTAGTTAAATCTACCATTCTATCCAAGGCTTGTCTAGAAAGAGCGCGTTTTCTCAAAGAAGGCGCCGGCCTGACCCCTTGACACCGGGAAGTTGATCCTCTAGAATGATTCCTAAATGGTAATGATTAGATTTACCATACCAGCCAATTATCACCAGTCGGACAACAAAATGTAAAGAAGACTCATGTCCGGTCTTCGATTTCGCCTGGAGGTCAAATCCAGCAGCTTGGGGGATGAGAGTGGAGAATCGCCAGGTAGTGCTTCAGGTGACAAGTGATTTGGAACGAGGGATTAATCTCCTGCGGACCTTGGCCGTCCAATTGGAGAGGGTTTTTGTTCCCTTGTATGAGTCCCTGCCAGGCATCGAACGGGATGTACTCTTGACCCGGCAGGAGACGGAGCTCTTGCTGCGGCAGCTGTTCACCGCTGAGGGAACCAAGCGCTTGCCCATCACGGAGATTCTCCACGAGGTGCAGGGGCGCCTTCAAGAAGCCCTGGGGCTTCTGATGGCCCAGGACGAAGTGACGGATATGTTCACCTCCGTCGTTGCCGAGGGGGGAGACCGGGGTGATTTCAAATCGGTCCTGGCCCTAATCCAACGTATCAGCGTCATTCTGGAGGACATCAGGGACATGGCCGTCAATGCCATCATCTTCGCTGCGCGTCTAGATGAAGGTGCGGCCTTCACCATCATCTCCCAGGAGCTAAGCAAGACCTCAACGGTTATGAAGTCCAGCTACGATGAGTTCCATGCTACATTCTCCGAGCTTCGGGATTGGTACAATGTCTTCACCGAAGAAGTGATGGGCAAAGCAAACATCCAAAGGGACCGGGGTGAACAGCTCCAGGCGGCGGTGGCCAGCCACTTTGCCCAGCTAATCGGCTCCTTGGAACAGATCGCTTATTTCATGGGGGACTTGGTCAAGCACGGCGAGCAGGCCTTAGGTCCAGTCGAGAGCATCATGACGGCCATCCAAGTTCAAGATATCATCAGGCAGCAGACTGATAACCTGGCAAATCTTCTATCAAACGGTCTAAGCACCGTTCGCGGCCTTACGGGCGGCTCCGAAGACCACGCTTTGTTTATCCTTCAGTCCTTGCGCCTGGGCGCTCGACTGATGGCAAACATTTCAGGCACCTTGGAGGGTTTCCTCGATAACCTGAGGGACCTGGTGGTGGATCTGAATCATTCGGTGCAGGATGTGGAGGAGAACATGGAGCTTGTTACCGAGGTTTTCTTGGGGGCAGCGGACCATCCGGGGACCATCAAGACGGTTTTTGCCCTGATTACGGATACAGTTGACTATCTAAGAAGCGTGGTCGTTGAAGTCAACCGGCAAAACCAGGAGCTTGATCGGGGTCGGGACATGCTCCATGAAATGCTTGACTCCTCAAGCAGCTATTTTGCCGCCATATCCAAAGGGGGAGTGCAAATATCCCGGCTGGCGCTCCTGGCCAAACTGGAGCTTGGTCGCCTGGACACTCCCGATGCTCAGGCCTTTGCCGATCAACTGGACCAAATGGTAGCCGGCATCCAAGGGGGAATCAAAGATACGCGTCAGGCCTACGGTGACATGGAAGATAGCATCCAGCGGGTCATCATCGGCGGCGGCCAAGTCTTAAGGGCCACCTACGGTCACCTGACGGAAATGCTAGGGGCCATCGATCGGTCCGGCGAGGAGCTGACGATTGTTCAGAAGCTGACCCGTGACTCCATCGAAGCCCTAGTC
Source organism: Bacillota bacterium (assembly GCA_012799075.1). Classification (GTDB taxonomy): domain Bacteria; phylum Bacillota; class Limnochordia; order JAAZLZ01; family JAAZLZ01; genus JAAZLZ01. Next base: position 11,909 of record JAAZLZ010000196.1, on the reverse strand, counting down.
CACGGGTTTAAAGAGATGAGGGAGTCATTGGCGGCTGTCCAAAAAGGCCTTGCCAGCCATCGGCAGCTCCTGGAGCTGGCCTGGCAGGCGGAGACTTGCCTGAAGGACGGCCTAAAGCGGCTTGCGGCCTCTAATGTAGTTGACGAAGGGGTAAGCCTATCCAACGATCAACTGGCTGAGCTGATGGAACACTTCACCAGCTACGTGGAAAGGCAAGTGACCCAGGATCTGTTCACCCACGAGCAAATTGACATCGGTTCCCAGGGTGGGGAGCTAGAGCTATTTTAGCGGAGGGGTTCCAAATGGAGATCCGACTGCCCGGTGATTTTACCATCTACAACATTGAAGAGGTCCTGCAGGAACTCAAAGCAGGCCTTTCATCAGGGGAGCCAGTCGTCCTGGACGCATCAGGGGTGCGAGACATGGATGGATGCGCCGTTCAGCTCCTTCTGTCTGCCATTAAGTCCTTCCAGCAAGAACGCAAGGAGCTAAGACTCGGCTCCTGGAGCGACGAATTTCAGCTGATTGCTCCCTTGGGGGGCCTTTCTCCATCGGACTTTTCGGGAGGGGACATGGATGAAAACGGTCATGATCGTCGATGATTCCCGGACTGTTCGGGAAGCGGTCAAGTACACGCTAGGCAAGGAGAACTTCCAAGTCATCGAGGCTGAAGACGGGCAGCACGGCTTAGATGTGCTGGCCCAACAGCAGCGCATGGGCAAGCGGCTGGCCATGATCATCAGTGATATCAACATGCCCAGGATGGACGGCATTACTTTCATCACCAATGTGAAAAAAATGCCCGGCATGCGCTTTGTGCCTATTTTGGTCTTGACCACCGAATCCCAGCAAGCAATGAAAATGCAAGGCAAAGAAGCGGGAGCAGCGGGCTGGCTGGTTAAGCCCTTTCAACCTGAACAACTGGTTCAAGTGGTCAAAAAGTTCGTTAGGACCTAAACGGGGGGGAGGTCAGTGAACAGGGAGCTGTTGGCGACCTTTATCGAAGAAGCCAATGAAGGCTTTCCCATCCTGGAAGAAAACCTCTTAGCCCTGGAGGACTCCCCTGAAGACCAGGAGCTAATCAATGCCATCTTTCGGACGGTCCATAGCCTCAAGGGGAGTGCTGGCTTGATTGGACTGGGCGTCCTTGGGGACTTCCTCCATCACATGGAGGAGCTTCTGCATAAAGTCAGATCCCGGCAAGTGGAGGTTACAACCGAGTTGATCAATGTCCTCCTGCAGGGAACCGACGCGGCCAGGGAAATGGTGGCCAGGATTGACGCAGGGGAAGAACTAGAGGTGGGGAAAGCTGAGCGGGTTGTTGAGAACCTCATCAAGTCATTCCAGGCGCCAACTGGGGGAAAGCGACTATTCCAGATCGAATTGCGTCCTAGCCCCCAGACCTTTACAACGGGCGCCGATCCCCTCATGTTGATCGGTGAGCTTGCGGAAATGGGGGAGCTCACCGCCGTCGACGTCCAAACAGATGATCTTCCGACTCTAGAGGAGCTCGACCCATACCGCTTGTATCTGGGCTGGTCTTTAGAGCTGAGGACCGAGCAGGACTTGCAGCGCGTCAAAGACGTATTCATTTTTGTCCAAGCGGACCCCGATGCCTCGGTGACCATCACGCCGCTGGAGGAAGCAGCGGTCAAAGCAAAGACGCCCCTTGCCAGCCGTTTGCTGGAGCATAGCGTACGGGTTCCCACAACCAAGCTAGATGCCCTAATGAACCAGGTGGGTCAATTGGTTATCGCCCGGGCCCGAATGGTCGACGCAGTCCTCGGGGCGGCTGCGGCCAGCCCCGAGGTAATGGGCGCGCTGGAAGACCTAGACCAGGGGATCCGGGATCTTCAGGATCTGGTGATGAGCACCAGGATGGTCCCCGTTGCAACTATCTTCAATCGCTTTCCCCGAATCGTGCGGGAATTGGCCCTCGATCGGGGCAAAGAGGTGCGCCTTGAACTGAAGGGGAGCGATACGGAGCTGGACAAGACAGTGGTGGAAAGGCTGATGGATCCCATCACTCACATGTTGCGCAATGCCGTCGATCACGGCATCGAACCCCCCGGGGCGAGAAGGCTGGCAGAGAAGGAGCCAATAGGCACCATCACCCTCCATGCCTATCAGAAAGAAGGTAGTATTGTCCTGGAAGTGGTGGATGATGGCGCCGGCATTGACCCTAACCGGGTGAAGGAGGCGGCTTTAAAAAAGGGTCTCATCGATGAAGGAACGGCCCTGAAGGAAGAGGAAATGCTCCAGCTCCTTTTCCTCCCGGGCTTCTCCACCGCCGGCAAGGTGACAGACATTTCGGGCCGGGGAGTGGGCCTGGATGTGGTCAAGGAGAACATCAACCAATTAAGGGGAAGCATCGAGATCCTCTCTTCCCCTGGAATGGGCACTACCTTTCGGATTTTGCTGCCGTTGACTCTAGCCATCCTTGATGGCATGGTCATCCGCCTTGGTGCGGAGCGCTTCGTCATACCCCTGTCGGCAATTGTCGAGTTTATCTGGCCCGATCCAAAAGACCTAAAACGCCTCGGACCGGATGCCTCTCTCCTTAGGCTGCGGGGTGAGTATGTGCCGGTTTTATCTTTAGCTCGCCTGTTTAATCTTTCTAGCCGGGATGACAACAGTCTACTAGTCTTGGTCCAAGACGGAAGCCGCAGGTTTTGTCTTGCGGTTGATGACATCTTAGGGCAGCAGCAGATCGTAATCAAGAGTCTCCGGGACAACTACCGCCATGTGGATGGTTTGGCTGGGGCGACCATCCTGGGTGATGGCGGGGTGGCCATGATTGTGGATGTGTCGTCCTTATCTCGATTGATCCTTAGGGGGGTGGGGCAATGAGAAGAAAGTTGACTCTGGTGCTTTTGGTGATCGGTCTTCTCCCCGCAGTCATTACAGGGTGGTTTGCCTATCGTCAGGTGGGTGAAGCTATCGTTAGCCATGAGGTTGAGACTTTAACTGCTCTGCGGGAGATGAAAAAAGACCGCCTGCTCGACTATCTGACGCAGAGCACCGATGATGTCCGCCGCTTGGCGGATAGGCTGCGAAGCGGGAGGACCCTCGGGGAGATTGCCGCGGACTACTTGGGTCGTTATGAAGATGTGCTGATCATAGGTGCCCAGGGTCAGGTGCTGTCATCCCACGGGGGATGGAAGGAAACTGGACTTGACCAAGGGGCCCTAAAACAAATTATCGATGGGGGCGAGGTGTACCTAATTGAAGGCAATGGGTCTTTGCTGGCCGTTGCTCCCATCGATGCGGGAACTGCAGCAGCTCTCAAATTGCCAAGCGAGTTCATCGAAGGGGTCCTAGCCAGTCATGTGGGTTTTGAAGGAGGACGAACCTACTTGGTGGGTTCGGATCAGGTCCTTCGCAAGAGCTCCATCGATGTCCAGGGAACTGCCATGGCAACTTGGGCTGTGGAGGAGGCCCTAAAACACCGGTCAGGGGTGACAACCCTCACCGACCATCGGGGGGAGGAGGTATTGTCCGCCTACGCTCCCTTAAGCCATGCCGGTCTTGATTGGGCCATCCTGGTGGAACTGGACCGGGCTGAGGTGCTGGGGGACATTCAACAGGAAGGCATCCTTCTGGCCAGGTTCGGCGGGTTGGTGGCCGCGGTCATCATCTTGATCAGTCTGCTGGTCTCGAGCAGGATTGCCGCTCCGCTCCTAAGCATTAACAGCATCCTCCAGCAGATGGCCCGAGGGGATTTAACGGGACATCTACATATTCGAGGCAAGGATGAGATTGCCCAGATGGCCGGGGAGCTAAACAAGACCCTCGATGCTTGGCGAAAACTCCTAAGGGGGATCGAAACCACATCCGATACCGTTCTCCGGGCTGCCGATGAAATCGCGGCAGGCAATCAGGACTTGGCCCAGCGGACTTCGGAGCAGGCTTCTTCCCTGGAGCAAATTACTGTTTCCGTCGATGAAGTGGCTGCCCGGGCCCACGCAAATGCGGACAATGCCCGGGCTTGCCAGGAAGTATCAAGACACACCATGGAGGTGGTTCACGAAGGCCAAGGTGTGGTGACCGAGACTATTGCGGCCATGGAAGCTATCACCGAGTCTAGTGCCAAGGTGGGTGAAATCATCAAAGCCGTCAATGACATCGCTTTCCAAATCAATTTGCTTGCTTTGAATGCATCGGTGGAGGCGGCCCGGGCTGGGGAGCAAGGGCGGGGATTTGCCGTGGTCGCGGGAGAGGTGCGCAATCTTGCCGAAAGAACGGCCCGATCAGCCAGAGAAATCGAGGATTTGATCAATGAAAGTGTCGAACGGATCCAGCGGGGCAATCGGCTGGTGGTGGAGTCGGGGCAGAAACTGGCACAGATCGTGGACAATGGCGAACAAACAACCAGCCTGGTGATGGAAATCGCCCAAGCTTCCCATCAGCAATTAGTTGCCCTTGAGCAGCTCCAGCAAGGCATCAATCAACTCAATGAAGTCACCCAGCAGAACGCCGCCATGGTGGAAGAAATCGCCTCCGCCAGCCAGTCGATGAATGCTGAGGCCCACGCCATGAGGGCATGGGTGGACAAGATCAACATCGGCCGGGAAGAGGAGCCAGCACCCGCCCGAAAGCCTTCGAAGCCGCGGCATGCCTCCCCGCCGCCCCAAAGGGAGCTGCCAGCGGTGGACCACCATTGGATATCGGACCTGGAGAAGTTCTAGGAGGTGAGGGCGTTGGCGGACAGGGTGGAGCAAGGACAGTTCATGACCTTCCAGGTGGCTGAGGAGGAGTTCGGAATCGATGTGATGCGGGTGCAAGAGCTCATTCGCTATCAGAAGCCGTCCCGGATTCCCAACGCGCCGAAAGCCATCAACGGTGTGATTAACTTTCGGGGCCACATCATCCCCGTCATCGATATGCGGCGGAAGTTCAACTTCGAACCGGGAAAGTACGATGAGTTTTCCGTGATTATCGTTTTGGACGTAAAAGACAAGATCATGGGGCTGTTGGTCGACCGGGTGCTAGACATCGTTCCTATCGTCAAGGAGGATGTCCAGGGGACGTTGGACTTCCAAAGGGAATTCGATGCCGAGTATCTGTGCGGGGTTGGGAAGGTAGGCGAGCAGCTGGTGTTTTTGCTCGATCCGGATGAACTTCTTTCCCAGCGGGAGCTGGGCGATCTGGAGGAAGCCCATGGAGAATTTGACCCTTAAAGACGAGGAATTCACTGGGATTGCCGAGATTGTCAAAGCAAACAGCGGCATCCACCTGACCGATCAAAAACGGACCCTAGTCTTCAATCGGCTGCGTCCCCGTCTAAGAACCTTGAAACTGGACAGGTTCAGCGACTACTTGCGGTTAATCAGGGAGCGTCCTGAGGAACTGGCTTTGGCTTTGAATTTGATTACCACCAACGTGACCAAGTTCTTCCGGGAAGAACACCATTTTCTTTTCTTAAAGGAGCAGGTTCTGCCCTTAGTGCAGGCCCGGGGCGACATCTGGCGGGCCTGGTCGGCGGGCTGCTCGAGCGGAGAGGAAGCCTACAGCCTGGCCATCACCTGTTGGGAAGGCCTGGATCCTAAAGTCAAGTGGCGCATCTTGGCCACCGATATCAATACCCATGTATTGACCTTAGCCCAAGGAGGGGTCTATCCCCATGAGGCAGTGGCCCATCTGCCCGCAGCTGTGATCAGGAAGTACTTTGACACCGATGGGGAGACGGTGAAGGTGAAGGAATTCCTTAAGGGCAACATCTGGTTTCGCTACCTGAATCTGATCGAGCCCCACCTTCCCCTTCGGTCATCCTTAGATGTGATTTTTTGCCGCAATGTGTTTATCTACTTCACCAGGGAGACCCAACGGGACATCCTGGAGAGATTCCATCGCCTCTTGAAGGTGGGCGGGCACCTATTCTTGGGACATGCCGAGTCAATTGCCATCGACTGGCAGCGGCGGCAGGGATGGGTTCATCTGGGCCAGGGAGTCTATCAAAAAGTGGAAAGGAACGTTGGCCCTTGAAGTCTGGTTTTGACGCCGTCCTCAATCGTCGCATCGTGGAGATCTTCCCCGGGGAATTCTTCGTTTGGAACGATCCCCGCACCGTTGTCTCGACTCTGTTGGGATCTTGTGTGGCGGTATGTTTGTATGATGCCCGAGGCGTCTACGGAATGAATCATTTCATGCTGCCGGGGGATCTGCGGGATGAAGGCTTTTTAGGGAACGTGGACGGACGGTACGGGGTTCATGCGATGGAGTTGCTGCTAGGCGGGCTGTTGGGACTTGGGGCGACAAGAGCCGATCTCCAAGCCAAGGTTTTTGGCGGCGGCAGGACCGTTGGCTTTGAATCGGGCATTGCCCAGGTCAACGTTGATTTTGCGGAGGCTTTTTTGAAGATGGAGGGCATCCCTATCAGAGCAGTCGATACGGGGGGCAAGTTGGCCCGGCGCATCTACTTTTTTCCGGAAGCCGATATCTATGTACGGAAAATCCCTGTCAATGATTGAGGGCTGGAGGGGTCGCAAGTTGGAAAAAACGAGGGTGCTGATAGTTGATGATTCGGCCCTTGTCAGGCAGCTCCTGACGGAGATACTAAACCAACATCCTCAAATAGAGGTGGTGGGGACGGCCGCAGATCCTTATGCGGCCGCGGAGAAGATCCGGGCAACCAGGCCGGATGTCATCACATTGGATGTGGAAATGCCCAGGATGGACGGACTTGAGTTCTTGCAAAGGTTGATGGCCGCCCACCCTTGTCCGGTAGTGATGGTTAGCTCCTGGACCAAGGAAAACAGCAAAACGGCCCTAAAGGCCCTGGAATTAGGTGCCGTCGATGTGGTTGCCAAACCCCAGGTTGGCGTATCCGCGGGTCTTAGGGACCTGTCCATGCAGATCATCGACAAGGTGCTGGCCGCATCCCGGGTGGATGTGGGGCGATTAAGGCCCGTATTGACGGTTGACAAGCCGAAGGAACATAGGACACAGTCCCTAGAGCCGTCGGAGAAGGTCATTGTCATCGGGGCCTCAACGGGGGGCACCCGGGCCATCACTCGGATTGTCGCCCATTTGCAGCCCTCCACACCGGGGATCCTGGTGGTGCAGCACATGCCAGAGTACTTCACCAAGTCCTTTGCCGACTCCCTTGACCGGGTGACGACCCTCAAGGTGAAAGAAGCCATCAACGGGGATCGGTTGATGAGGGGCCAGGTTCTCATCGCCCCTGGCAACTACCATACGGCCCTTCGGGTTGATCCTAATGGGTACTACGTGGCAGTGACCCAGGGACCTTTGATCAATCGTCACCGTCCCTCCGTTGGGCATGCCTTCGCCAGCGCTGCTAAGTATGCGGGGAGGAATGGCATTGGCATTATCCTCACTGGCATGGGCGATGATGGAGCCCGGGAACTGAAGCTGATGCGGGACCAAGGGTCGGTGACCATCGCCCAGGATGAAGCTTCGTCGGTAGTCTTTGGCATGCCCCGTCGGGCCATCGAATTAGGTTCGGCCCAATTGGTCATGTCTTTGGATGAGATCGCGGAGTACTTGCAGCAGGTGGGGACAACTTGAAAAGATGGGGGGAGATGGGGTTGATTAGACTGGGGTTGAGATACAAGCTGCTCCTCGGTTATTGTTTGGTGATCGCAATCATGCTGGCCATGGCCTGGACTTCTTTCCAGGCCCTTGGGGATATGAGCCAGGCCTATTCTCTGGCCATGGAGGAACAGGACCAGTCCCTTTTCTTCACCGCCAAGGAAGTCGATCATTTGGTCTGGGTGACCCAATTGGGCGAATACTTGTTGGGAGAGGGGGAATTCCACGGGGAGCTTGACCACACTAAATGCCGCCTCGGCGAGTGGTATCATCAGTTCGTGGAAAAAGAAGGATTTGCCGATTTGGCCCCTGAGCTGCAACAGCTTTTCTTGGCCTTGGAAGAACCCCACCGCCGTCTCCACGAAAGCGCCCGCCGGGTTGTGTCCTTGGTGGAACAGGGAGACAAGGAGCGGGCCATAGGGCATTTCTTTGACCAAACCCAGGTCCACCTCATGGCTGTTCGGGAGATCTTGGATCAAATCGTGGGGATATCCGCGGCCCAGGCCAAGGTTTGGCACCAAGGAGCGGAAAAAACCGTCACCGACACTACCAAGGGCTTATGGACCTTTGCGTCTGTTGCCGCCGTGTTGGCCCTGTTAGTGGCAATGTTCCTTTCCAGCCGGATTACCAGGCCCATCAACCGGGTAGCTAGGGTCTTGGGAGAGATTTCTTCCCGAGGCGGAGATCTAACCCAGAAGCTCCCCGTTGAGAGCCGGGATGAGGTGGGGGAGCTTTCCCAGGCCTTCAATGATTTCATCGAGAACATGCATGAGATGGTTCTTCGGGTGCGTCGAGCCAGTGAGAACATGGTCAATTCCATTGGGGAAATCGCCGCGGGCAATCAGGATCTTAGCCAGCGGACCCAAGAACAAGCGTCAGCCCTGGAAGAGGTGGCAGCCACTTTGAAACAGGTGACCACCGCCATTGAGCAGATGGCGGCCAACTCCCAAGAGGGGGACAACCTCTCGGGCGAGACAGTGGCGGCTGTCCGAAAAGGCGATGGCGCCGTCAGGGAAGTTTCTGCGGCCATGGATGAGATTGCCGGCAGCAGCCGTCAGATTAGCAGCATCATCAACGAAGTGAATGAAATTGCCTTTCGGACGAACCTCCTTGCCCTGAATGCCGCTGTGGAAGCTGCCCGGGCGGGTGAGCACGGCAAGGGATTTGCTGTGGTCGCCGCGGAAGTGAGGAACCTGGCCGGACGGACGGCTGAGTCGGCTAAGACCATCGGTGACTTGATCACTTCCAGTACGGTCCGGGTTGATCGGGGTGCTAGAGCCGTCGATCATTCCCGGGAGATCCTGGACGGCATCGTTCTAAACAGTCAAAGGTTAGGGGATCTAATGGGGGAGATCGCCGCCATGCTTAGGGAGCAGTCAAGTTCTGCCCAGCAGATTCAACGGGCTGTTGACCAACTGAATGAGGTCACCCAGCAAAACGCGGCCATGGTCGAAGAAATTGCTGCGGCCGGTGATTCGATGCGGGTGGAGTCCAATGAGCTGTTGGATCTGGTCAAGGAGTTTAAGCTAATCGGCGATGCTCTACAGGAGGGAGCCTATGGAAGTCATTCATGAGACGCCTGCAAGAGCCAGGGTTACGCCCGGTGAAAAGATTATCATCGAAAACTCGGGAGAATTGAAGGAAATCCTGATTAACCTCATCGACAAGGGAGCAAGGCAGATCACCATTGACATGGGCAAGGTCAAGACCATTGACAGTTCGGGGCTCGGCAAGCTTTTGCTGGGGCAAAAAATGCTAAAAGAGTTGAACGGCAAGCTCATTATCGAGAACATCACCAGCGACTACATCGACAAGATGTTCCGCCTGATTCATCTAGACAAGATGATTGACATTCGCTAGCTCACTTCCGGGAGGAGTATCAATGGGACCTTGTTTGGACAAGGGGACATGGGTCGAAAGCGGGGCGTTGGATTCGGGTCTTCTTTGGGGGCGGGCTTACGGCGACAAGACCCCTGAAATAGAGCTTTCCTGTCAACAGTCGGCATTGGTGGTGACAAGAAAGGATGAAGGCCGATGGACTGACTACTTTCGGGCAGTCTATCAGGATAAGGAAGCTAAGCTTTCCATCCAGGCGCCAAGGGGCCAATTGCTGTATGGTCAACTTGGAGGGGAAGCATTGGCAGCGACGGCTTCATCCTACCCTCTCACGATGGACAGCATTGTGGTCCTAGTCGATCGGTCCATCCCAATTAGTATTCCTCTGGAAGGCTGCCTTTGCTTTGCCATGGGCGAGATCGCCTTGCTGGTGAAGGAGCAAATCGAGGCCGCGGCCCCAGGATTGGAGGCGGAAGTCTGGTGTTTTCGTCGGAGTTGGCGGCCGGATGAGTACAGGCTGCACAAATTTCGGATGACCAAGTCCTTCACCGAAGCCTTTGCCATGGAAGAGAAGATCATGTCCCTGGTTGCGGACTGGTGCCTGGGACTTGACTGGGACTACCTGCGGATGGGTCTTCACGAAATGCTGGCCAATGCCGTGGAGCATGCCAAGACTTCATCAGCGATTGAAGTTGCCGTCACCAAGACGGCTGGGATGCTATGCTTGTCCGTTGATGATGGCGGCCAGGGATTCAACTGGCGGGCCCACCGGGACAAGCCCCTTCTAGGCGGGCCCTTCGATCGGGGACGGGGTATTCCCCTGACGGTGCTGTGTCTAGACCGGGTCATCTACAATCGACTTGGGAATCGGGTCTGCTTGGTGAAAAAGCTGTGATTTACAGGCCTCCATGCATTCTCCGCAGCCTTGCAAGGAATGCCCGAGGCACCTAAGAAGGTGGAGGCGTTCCTTGTCCAGTGCCCCAGCCGGGCAGGCGGAAACACATTCGCCGCAGGCCCGGCATCCCCCTTGACGGGGCCTTTCTTCCCACGTTAGGGGAGCGTTGGTAAACAAGGCGGTAAACAGCAAACCCGATCCGTAACGGGGATGGACGATCAACCCATTTCGTCCCCAGCCTCCCAAACCGGCCGCAGCGGCCAATGGGCGAAAGTCGCCGTAAACAGACAAAACCCCTTTGCCATGGGCAGCGTAGCCCGCGCTTTGCAGGAGGGCGACTGCCCGGCTGAGGGCTTGATTGCTTGCCAAGGCCACCTCTCCGAGCTTCCTGGTCAGGGCAAGGGGTCTTCGGGGGAGCCAGACCGCGGAGTAGGGGAAAGCCATCACCACCGTAGGAATTGCCTGCCGTATCATGGTGTAGCCAACGTCCAAAGCTCCAGCTCGGTTAACCAGGTCCTCTATGGATTGTCGCAGCTGCCTTCCCTCATCCATCGCCCTCATCCCTTCGATTATTGCCATTCACTTTATCCTTTGCCATGTTCATGGAGCTTATCCAGCCACATACCTTTGTCATCGGGGGTGATAAGTGCTAAAACTTAAGCGGGAGGTGTCATAACATGAAAAGAAGCATGCTTGTGCTGCTCATGGCACTATTAGTACTTTCACTGGGGCTTCCGGTCTTTGCTACCCCCGATTTGGCCGTCTATCCGGTGAAGGAGGGGGACACCCTGTGGAGCATCGCCCGTCGGTTTGGTACGTCCGTTGAACGCATCTCGGAGCTTAACCCTGGGGTCGATCCGAACCACTTAATGATTGGGCAAAAGCTCGCACTGAAGGCATCAAGCCCGAAGTATGTCTACCACACCGTCAAAGAGGGCGAGACCCTCTGGTCAATCGCCCAGATGTATAGCCTCAGGCTGGAAGATGTACTGGATGCCAATCGTTTGACTTACTTCTCCACCCCCATCGCCGGTCAACGCTTGCGCATCCCTGCAACCTATGGGACGAAAGGTGAATACCGGGTTCAGCTTGGGGATACCTATTGGTCTATCGCCAAGGCCCAAGGAACCACCATTGCCCGTCTGTTAGCCCTAAACCCGGGGGTTGATCCCGATGCTCTTCGGGTCGGACAGACCCTGGTGGTGAAGGGAGCGGCAGACAGGCCTTTCCACTTTGTTCGCTCGGGGGAGACCCTCTACCAGATCGCAGCTGCCCATGGAGTCACCGTGGCCGATCTGATGGCCTGGAACAATATTTCCCGGCCCGAATCCCTGTACATCGGTCAGCACCTGTTCCTCGAACCCTAATAAAAGTCAACGCCGTGTCAACAAGGCACGGCGTTGACTTTTGTGACCTGGGGAGCCTGTCTGCCAAACCCCTTGGATAATCACCCGGGTGAGTCAGCTTATCGTCACAGTAGGGTCAACGAGGCCAGTTGGGTAGGGGGCCATAGTTTCCTTCACTGCCCGCTGGGTTTTGGGAGAGTTGTTCCAGGGTATCGTAGTAATATCGCAAAGTTCCGCGAGGTGAAGACTAAGTCTATCAAGGTTTAGAACGGGCATGG
>JAAZLZ010000195.1 GCA_012799075.1 Bacillota bacterium | reverse complement strand
CACCACCAGGTATCCCAGGGCATTGGCCGCGGTGTACAAGGTGCACATCCGGAGCCTGGCCCTCAGGTTGGCATCGGCTGATCGCCTTGCCCCCTCATGGGGCAGGAGCCTCAATGTCGGCTCCAGGATGGCCTGATGGGCCGGGGTCAAGTCCAACTCCCCATAAGTTAGGTCAAAAGCTTCACAGACCAGGCGGGCATCCTGGCAATCCTCAGGGGCACTGTAGCAAGGGAGGATCAAGCCCATGGACCCGTGGGGCATGGCCTGTTTAATTAGGGCAGCGACCACTGCCGAGTCCAATCCCCCGCTGACCCCTACGATTAAACCCTTAGTGCCAGTGCTGTCAACTTCTCCGCGCAGCCAAGCGACCAGTTCCAAAGTCAAATCCGCTAGCCTTGCCAAGGGCGCTCCCCCTCTCGAAAGCTGAGATGTGGTTGCTGTAATAACATGATTATAGATGGGATGGCCTAAGGCCTGCTCGATTATTCCATCTTTCTTAAGGGCAGCTTAAGCCGGGGGCCGCTGGCATTATTGTCCTGCATGAAGGACTCGGATCGATTAACAGGGAATGATTTCGTCGGGGGCATTGCTGCACACCAATCTTTGAGGACGGGCAAGCAGCTCGTCAACGGAGGAGAAGGCTTTGTATGATGTAATTATTGTGGGAGCAGGCCCTGCGGGGATCTTTGCGGCGTTGGAGCTGTCGAGGAACAACCTGCGGGTCTTGATGCTGGAGAAGGGTCTCGACATCAATCAACGCAGTTGTCCAATGAAGACTAGGGGGAAATGCATCGGGTGTCAGCCTTGCGGCACCGTCAGCGGGTGGGGCGGTGCAGGAGCCTTCAGCGACGGCAAGCTCACCTTGGCAACTGAAGTTGGAGGATGGCTGAATGAGTACATGGATGTTGCCAAGCTCGAAGAGCTTATTGCCTACGTAGATGGAATCTACTGTCAGTTCGGCGCGCCAAAGAAGATCTTTTCCCTTCAAGGAGATGCCCTCGATGAGTTGAAATCAAAGGCGGTTTTAGCGGAGCTGCGCCTGGTTCCCGCGGCCATTCGCCACTTGGGCAGCGGCCGCACCCAGGCAATACTGGCTGCCATGCAGGAGCATCTGCTCCGGCGGCGGGTTGACTTGGTCACTAATTGCAAGGTGCACAAGATACTGATTGAAGACGGACGAGTCGCCGGAGTAGAAACGAGCCGGGGCACCTACCGGGCGGGACATGTGATTGTTGCGCCGGGGAGGGAAGGGGCCGAATGGCTGATGGAAGAAATGCATCGACTGGGGCTGTCAACTTCGGTTAATCCCGTGGACATCGGGGTCCGGGTGGAGCTGCCCTACGTGGTGACCCGGGAGCTGACGGACAATATTTATGAATCGAAGCTGGTCTATCATTCCCGCACCTTCAATGACAGGATCCGCACCTTCTGCGTCTGTCCCCGGGGGGAGGTAGCCTTAGAGAACAACGGCGGGGTGCTCACCGTCAACGGCCACAGTCATGCCGAACGCAAGACGGAGAACACCAACTTTGCCCTCCTGGTCAGCAAAAACTTCACCGAGCCCTTTCGGGAGCCCATTGCCTACGGCAAGCACATTGCCCGTCTGGCCAATCTGCTGGGGGGCGGCGTATTGGTCCAGCGCCTGGGGGACTTGCTAAATGGCCGCCGCTCCACTCCGGCCCGGATGGCCAAGGGGACCGTCATCCCCACCCTGCAAGGGGCTACCCCCGGGGACTTGAGCCTGGTCCTTCCCTACCGATATCTGGTCGGGATCATTGAGATGCTGCAGGCTTTAGATAAGCTTGCACCTGGCGTTTACTCCCGGAATACCCTTCTGTACGGGGTGGAGGTCAAGTTCTATTCATCCAGGCTAAACCTGTCAACATCCCTGGAGACCGAGATCACCAACCTCTTCGCAGCCGGGGATGGGGCTGGGATCACTCGGGGCTTGATGCAGGCCTCTGTCTCAGGGGTGGTGGCTGCCCGCAGCATCATGAATCGCAGCGGGTATTAGTCTATGAATTGTTCACGGTGGGGGGCTCCCAGCGCTTGGCCAACCCTTGGGTCAGCCGATCGATAATGATCGCCAGGATGACAACGCTGATGCCCGCCTCAAACCCGCTCCCAACGTCGATGCGGTTGATTGCCCGCAGCACTTCGTAGCCGAGTCCGCCCCCGCCGATCATGGCGGCAACTACCACCATCGCCAAGGCCATCATAGTGGTTTGATTGATGCCAGCAAGGATCGAGGGGACTGCCAAGGGAAGCTGAACTTCCCGCAAGAGCTGCCAGCGGGTTGCACCGCAGGAAAGGGCCGCCTCGATGACGTCTTCCGACACTTGATTCAGCCCTAGATCCGTCAGCCGGATGATGGGGGGCAGGCTGTAAATAATGGTGGCGAAGACCGCCGGCACATAGCCCAACCCGAAGAAGATCACCGCGGGGATGAGATAGACGAAGCTTGGCATGGTTTGCATCAAATCGAGAAGGGGCCGGATGAAGCCAGCGGCAATGGGCGACTCCGCGATCAAGACCCCCAGGGGGATTCCAACCAGGATCGAGATGAAGGCAGCCGCCAAAATGATGGCCAGGGTGTTGATGGCCAGCTCCCATAGGCCGAATATCCCGATGATTAAAGGCAGCAGCGTCAAGGTGACCGTAGTGGCGACCCGGCGAGTTGTCAGCCAGGCCAGGATGCAGACAATCAGGAGGTAAGCCCACCAGGGCAAGATGGACAAGGCATCGTTGAGAAACATGAGCATCCCCAAGATGGCCTCGGCCACCCAGTCGAAGAAGCCGCGGAATGTATGCAGCATCCATTCAACTAGATTATTGATCGATCCGGATACGTGAAACTCTAGTGCTTCAGGGAACATAGCTCCACCTCCTGACTTGCGTTCCGCTTGTCCTGCACGAAGCTGGCCACATAATCGTCGGCGGGGTTGGCTATGATCTCCTCCGGGGTCCCTATCTGAACAAAGCGTCCCCCTCGCATGACGGCCATGCGATCGCCAAGGCGCATGCCTTCTTCCAGGTCATGGGTGACGAAGAAGATGGTCTTTTGCATTCCGTGCTGCAGACGGCAGAGCTGCTCCTGCATTTCCCGGCGGATCAACGGATCCAAACCGCTGAAGGGCTCATCCATCAGGAGAACCGGGGGATCGCAGGCCAGGGCCCGGGCGATGCCAACCCGCTGCTGCATGCCTCCACTAAGCTGGTCTGGGTAGTAGTTTTCAAAGCCCTGCAGCCCCACCCGCTCAATCCAGGCATGGGACAAGTCCAGCCGCTCCTTCTCGGGGACCCCCTGCAGCTTTAAGCCAAAGCCTACGTTTTCAAGGACGGTGCGATGGGGCAAAAGCCCGTAGTGCTGGAAAACCATCGCGACCTGTTGGCGGCGGAACTTGGTCAGTTCTTCTTGATCAAGACCGCACACATCGTAGCCGTTGATGCGGATGGAGCCCGCCGTCGGCTCAATTAGGCGAAGCAGGCAGCGGATCAAGGTGGACTTGCCGCTTCCCGACAGGCCCATAACGACAAAGACTTCCCCTTTGTTGACGCTGAAACTCATGTCGCAAACGGCTGCGATGTATTCATCCGATTCTTCCAGTTGACTTATCGTCTCCTGGTTTAGCTCTATATGATCGACATCACGGCCGAAAATCTTCCATAGACGCGATACTTCTATTGCCTTCTCCATGTTGTTCACCTCTTATTCTTCCAGGGCTGCCGCAACCTTGGCAATCACATCCCGGTCGATAATCCATCTGGTCCAGACCTCGGGGTGCTCCTTGAGAAACCAGCGGGCCGTCTCATCGACGGAAGCATCGTTTGCTTGCATGTAAGCAAGGAAGGCGTTGGTATGCTCAAGTTTGGTGCTGTAGTTTGCAAGCAGGGAAGCAGCTTCCGGCTCCCGACTGGGAAAGTCCCGATTGACGAGCACCTGAACGGTCACCGCCGGATAAGCTGTACCAAAGTCTTCTTGCCACCTAGCTTCATCATATGGAGGCTCTTCGAGCCTGGTCATATCCAGAAGGCCCATGACCCAGTTAGGTTCCCAGTTGTAGACCAGGACAGGTTCACCCCGTTGGTAGTGGCGTATGATCACAGAGCTCAAACCCGCATCGGACCCTGTGTCAAAGGAGTTGAAATCCTTGTCCAGTCCATAGGCCGCAAGTTTGGCATTATTGATGTCATGGGCCACCCAGCCGGTGGGAGCGTTGTAGAATACCCCTTTGCCCCGCGCTTGGGGATCGGGAAACAGCTCCGCGTACTTCGGCAGGTCAAACACTGACCTTAAATCGGGTGCCATTGGCTTGATGCCCCTTTTTGCATCGCCTTTGATTACGTAGGTTGGAACGTACCAGCCTTGGGGGGCATCAGGGTAATTGCAGCCAATGGCGATGATCTCCCCTTCGCGAAGGGCATCGACGACGGCATCGTAGATGTTGTCAACCCAAATCTCCATGGTGGCATCCACATCGCCTCGCCGCAGTCCGAGGAGAAGGGGAATGCTCTCACCGAATTTGTAGGTCACATCATAGCCGCAGCCATGTTCCAGGATGAAGCCGGCAATACGGTTGTGGACTTGTACGCTGTCCCAGCTAAAGTCGCCAAAGACAATGGAGCCTGCCGCCAGCGACACCGTACTTATGCTCAGCACAAGAACAATGGCAGCAAGCAGGCATTTGTTGCTTGTAAGCATCTTCATTAATGTGTTTCCTCCCTTTATGTGATCTTCTATAAGAGCTGTCCGCTGGTCGAACGCCCGTCAAGGGCTGGTAATTGGAGGCGGCGCCTTGGACAGTCGGATTGTCTGCAGGCAAACGTTAAGCAAGGGTTTTCCCATTGGAAGCACTCCTTTCCTGAAGAACGAAAAAAACCACAAGCAGTATTGTGGCTTCTCAAGGACCTAATGCCTATTGAGCTACCCCATACTCTCTTTAACGCCGACGAGGTTAGCTGACGGGTTCGGACCAAAGAGTGACCCTACCTGATGT
>JAAZLZ010000194.1 GCA_012799075.1 Bacillota bacterium | reverse complement strand
CTCCACACTGTAGTAGGTGAGGGAGTAGTTGGTCGTCAGATAGACGGGTGAATCGCCATTAACATCCCCAACTGCATGAACCTTAGACTCCACCTGAATAGGCTTTTGGGGGTCGCTATACAGGTTAGCCCGCCAGGTCAAAAGGGGCAGGACTTCTTCCTTGCGATAGGCATCCAAGACGACAATGGCCCCATACTTGGCCATATAGGACACCCCTTGGAGGACTTGGGCTTTGGGATCCTCTTCGGTGGCAAAGGCAAGGGCAGGATAACCAAAGGGCCGAAAACGCCTCTTGAGGGCCAGCTTTCGGAACTGGATCAGGTTGGCGATCGTCTTGGAAGTATTGGCGCTGGTCCCATCGAGGATCAGGTCCTTACAGCCAAGGCTCTCCACCTGTTTGACCAGTTCGGCAATGCTGCCAAGGTCTTCGCCCTGCACCACCAAGGGACACTGGTGCTCTTTGGCCAGCTTTGCCATTTCTTCGTAGTTGCTCCCGTCGGCGCCGCAAATGAGGGGCTTGTCTTTGCCGACGGCCGCCAACGCGGCAGCCATACTGGCCGGGTCCTTGCTGATAAGGACAAGACCCAAGGATCGGTCGGCGACGGCTTTTGCTGCGGCCGCAAACCGGGCCGGATCTTTGGAGCGGCATTCCAGGGCGACAAGGTCAACGGCGTAGTGCTGACCCACCCGCTCAAAGGCAAGATCGCTAATTGCCTCCAGCCTGTCCTTAAGCTCCCCTTCCGAGAGGTCATCCGCCACCCGGATGGCAACCCCGGTGGGATGATAAAAGGTCTTTTCGTGGCGGAAAAGCTCGGTTTCGTTGCCAATTTCGAGAACGCTTGGCTCCCGACCCACCTTGATCAGCTTGATGGGAGGCGCCGCTGCGGCATCTAGTGCCTCCTTGGCCTCATCGCTCACGTACGGGCAGGCATCTAGGGAGGCCTTGCCCGAGGCCAACTGCATGGCAAAGGCCAAACACGTGGGCGGACCGCACTCCTTACAGTTCTTCTTGGGTAATAGTTTGTAGATTTCCAGACCGCTCAAGCCCATTTGTCTTCGCTCCCTTCTAGAACAATGGATCCATAGTCAAGGCCGGATGGCCCTTTTCCTCAAGGAAAGGCATGATTTCCTCCGCAGCGATGCCCACCGTCTCATCAGCGATCTTATCGATGAAGTCCTCGCCGAGGCCTTCCTCAATGGACCTTTGGACGAACTCTTCCCGGAGGAACTCCTTCAGTTCCTTGGGCATCCAGACGATCCGGGCGATGCCCCCGTCGGCCTTAATGAATTTCCGGCTGAGAATGTAAGACCGGCCAATGCCCATGAAGCCCGGGGTCTGCACCCCGCCGCCCACCATTCCTGCCAGGGTGGAGAAGGTCATGCCGCAGGGGGTTTCCCCTTTGTGCTCCCTGGTGGTGATCATGATGCCGTTGCATTCGGGTACGATGCCCATGATGCCCTCGAAACAACCACAGGATGTCATGGGGTTTTCCATCAGGGTATACAAAGCCACCTCGCTCAGGTTGCCATGGGAGGCGGGCTGGACTACCTGGTTGACACTGTCCCAAATGCCTTTTACCTCGTCCGTTGACGGACCTTTGATGATGGGCTGATTAGGCCCGTTGGCATCGATTTGGTGGGAAGCGCGGGCATCTAGCCAGGTCACCGCACCACAGAGGCCCACCCGCTCAGGGGTGACGATGCAAACGTGATTGGGAGCAAAGGACTGGCAGAGAAGACAGGTATAGAATTCTTCAACGGCCTCGTCCGTCAAGCCCCGCATCCGCTCATCCCGAGCCCGGTACTTCTCCCGGGCCAGTTTGATCTTTTCTTCGACCAATGCCTGATCGGTAATCAAGGTCACCTGCACCCGGTCGACGATGGAGGGGAAATCCGCCTTGAACTTGGCGATGAGAATCTCGCCCACGTGTTCCATGCGAACTCCCTTGGCCACCGCCTCTTTGCTGATCCTTACCCAGTTCAGGTCCCGCTGGGCCACGTGCCAGAGTCCTTCACCATAGTTCATGTAATCGTGGATCCGCCGCTCCAGCACTCCTTCGAACTGTTCCTCCATTTTCCGTCCATAGATATCCACCATGATCCCCAGGGGCAGGAGGGAGCCCTCAGGCACGTCGGAAACATCAGGCCCGATGAGCTGGACCTTGCCATCGGTGATGTCGTCCGCGGACACAGAGGAAAGGAGCTCAAAGCCCGGGCTGCGCCCACCACCGAATTCTAGGTAGGCATCGGCCTTGCGGATGACTTCTCCCTCAAAAGCCGGCCCGAAGTTGATGGGGATGTCTAGTTCCATCGTCTCGAGCTTGATTCCCCTGACCTCCATGGCAAACTGAACCAGAGTATCATAATCCCCATGGTGGAGATACCAGTCGGGAATCTCCTCTTCCAAGGGCTGGTCACAAATGACGGGAAAGCCTAGGAAGTTGGCCCCGAAGTGGGCCGCCACCTGTACGTCGGTGGCTTCCCCCAACTGGAGGACAAAAGCTCGGATCCGCCGACGCTGATAATCCCTGATCTCCTCCCTGCGGCCGGCAGGGATGCCGCCGAAGGCCAGCCCCGCCCGCAGGGCGTAGTTGACCGCGTGGATGATCTGGGTGAAGTTGCCCACAGGGAAGGCAATATAGTCAACGCCCATTTTGACGTTTTCCTCCAGGAGCTGTTCGATGACCTCATCGCAGAGGAAAATCATAAAGCCCTTCCCCATCAGCTCCTGAACGATTTTGGCAATGGCTTTGCTGGACTTGGCCCGCCCCATGATGATGGCCTGGCCGGGGATGGTCCAGTCCACCAGTTTAATCCCATACTGCCTCAGCACCGGGTCCGTGACGAAGCCCGTCCAAGGGTCCACCTTTGGTTCATCCCCATAGACATAGTGGATGGCCTCGATGACCTCCGCAGCATAAAGGGTTGTCTCACCCCACAGCCTGGCGTTGAAGAAGTTCCGTTCCTCCTTCAGGTTGTTTCGCATCCGGTTGAGGATCGGGGGCAGCTCCCCCAGCCTCGTCACTTTCTCACCGCTTAGTGCGGTAATGACCGGCAAATGATAGGCGGTGTCCGGGTAACCCACCGGATGGTCAGGTCCCAGATCCCTAAGAGCTTTATGGAGCAGGATCTCCGCGTAGCCGGTGGCAATGATGGCGCCGTTTAGGCCCCGGGACAGGAGCCTGGTCGGCATCTTGTCCTTGAGCTCTTCTTCCGCCTCCTGGTATATCTCATCAAAATCCGTTCGTTCCAAGTATGGTATGACATCGTAGGCAATCGCCATCTCCATCTCCCCTTTCCCAGCCTACCAGCTGACAGCAGGATTCGTCTCGAATTTCTCTGCAGCCATCCCATGAACCCTCAGTTTCCAAGTACGCCGATCAAGGGCTGCCAACAGCTTCTTGGCCGCCTCTTCCGGATCGGGCTCGAAAATGAAGTTGCCCCCGTATACGTCCCGAGCGACTTGGCTGGTAAGCCCAAAGACTAAGGAGCTGCCATCGATGGGGGGCATCACGCCCACATGGACGGGCATGCCCATGGCAACGGCTCCGGTGCCAATAGAAATGGCCTTCTCATGCATGTCCTCCGGGGCAGTGGCCACGAAGGGAACCTTGGGCACATCGACGCCCAACTCATTGGCCATGAGGGTACAAAGGTCGTGGGCCCGGGAGTTGTCGACACAAGAACCCATGTGGAAAGCCAGGGGAAGCTCGATGCCGTTGGCCTCGGACAGCCGCTTCAAGAAGGCCTTCAGGCCCTTCCCCGCGTAGGCTTCAATGGCCAAGGGAGTCATCATCCCCGCTTTGGCCATGGCCCCGGCCGAGCAGCCTGTGGCAACAACGAACACATCGTTCTTCACTAGCTCCTTAAAAATGGTCAGATGGTTCCTGTCCTGGGGAGTCCTTAGGTTGTTGCAGCCGCAAAAGAGGGCCACCCCTTTGAGCTCCCCTTCCAGGATCCCATCGGTGAGGACCTGGATGGGATTATCGGGGTTTACCGCGCGGAAGACATCAAGGAGGGCCTCAACGCTAAAACCAGCAATCACCTTGTTCTTATGCGACGGTACGGCCACTTTGGACCGATCCCTTTCCTTGTAGGCTTCAAGGGCCATCTCCACCATCTGGCAGGCCTGCTCAAAGGCCGTCTCTTCCTTGAAGTCCACGTGGGTGGCTCCAGGAATCTTGGCCATCTTGTTCGTTGTGATCAATCTCGTATGGAAGCAGTCACAGACAGGCTTTAGCGAGGGCATAATACACTGAATATCGACGATGATGGCATCCACCGCCCCCGTCATAATCGCCAGCTCCTGGGATGCTTGGTTGGCCGCCAGATAGACCCCCTCGCGCCCTAGAAGTTCGTTGCCAGTACAGCAGATCCCAACGACGTTGATTCCCTTGGCCCCTAAGGCCTTCGCCTTATCGTTCAGCTCCCTGGCCGCGCGGACCACCATTTCACTCAATGTAGGGTTGTGACCGTGGGTCGCCACATTGACGTAATCAGGATCGATGACCCCCAGATTGGCCTCGGAGACGGTGGGCTTGGGCGTACCAAAGATAATGTCGCTGATGTCCGTTGCAATATGCATCCCCGTGTAGTCCGCCAAAGAAGTCTTGATGCCGCCGAAGATCAGGTTGACCGGGTCGTTGTCCATCCCCATGGTGGTCTGGGCAAGCATCTGGACGATGGTCCGGTCAATGCTCGAGGGCAGCACATCACAGTGGTTGAATTTGGCCTGCCGGCCTTCGGTGATGTTGGACACGAGAAACTGGCAGGGAATATCCCCCGGCCGTCCAAAATCCTCCAGGGCTGCCAGGGCCACTTCCTTGGCCAGCTCCTTTTCCCCTTTTCCATCCACGTCGAGTCCGATCCGCTGGGCAACGGCCTTCAGCTTGTCCCCATCACCAATCTCATAGTCCGACACCTTATCCTCGGCAATTGCCAACAAGGTGTTGGCAATGTGCCGGCCATGGTCCGAGTGGGATGATGCTCCCCCGGCCATCAGGCGGGTCATGTTCCGGGCCACCACGCTGTAGACGGGAGCCCCACAGATGCCCCGGCTCCGCTCCGGCCGGTCCTCCATGAGCCGGCAGGGTCCCTGCACACAAATCCGGCAGCATGTGCCCGTCAGTCCAAATTTGCACTGGGGCGACTGGACCAAGTACCTGTCATAACTGGTTAGTGTGTCCTGACCTTCGTATCTTTCGAGCACTTCAAGGCTTGCAGGGTCAATCGTCCCTTTACCATTAGCTTGAGCCTTCTTGTTAGCGCCCATTGGCCATGCCTCCCTTCCCTGCTTCCACGATTGCTGTAAAGAGTTCTTCTAACTCGGCCGCGAAGGCACTGGTTACGGTACCGTTCCCCTCAAGCAGGGCCTCGTCCATGGACAGATGCACCAAGGCCGGAAATTCTCCCTGCAGGAAATCCAAGTCCCTTTGACAGCGGACCTTGTTGCCTACCACGATGGAACGTTTGATGCCCAGCTCCCCGGCCAGCTCCAAGACGACTTTGGCCGTCTTGACGCTGATTTTGGTAGGTTCTGTCACCACAACGATCACATCGACCCCCTTAGCCGTTCCCCTAGTCAAGTGTTCAATCCCCGCGCTCATGTCCATGATCACCACATCATCCTGATCCAACAGCAGGGAATTGACCAGTGCATTGACAAAGGAGTTTTCACTGCAATAGCAGTCACTGCCCCCTTGCTTAATCCCGCCCATCCGAAGGAAGCGGATCTCCCCCACTTTGAGGGCGAACTTGTCCAATACATCATCAACCTTCGGATTCAGACAAAATAGGGCTCCACCACCTCCCGTCCGTTCCTTGATGAGTTCCTTCATTTCGACAACAGGTCGTTGGGCGGCCAGGAGCTCTTCATCGATCCCCAAAGCCATTCCCAAGCTAGCGTCGGGGTCGGCATCGACAGCAATGACATGGTAGCCCTTGCCGGCAAAAAGCCGGGCCAGGCCCGCCGAAACGGTGGTCTTACCGACGCCCCCCTTGCCAGACACAGCGATTTTCAATTCAACCACCCCGTATCTAAAGACTCCAAGAACTGTGCCTAAATTCACAAACTGGTCCATCTGTATTGTAGCAATGGATCAAGGAAAGAGACAACGGACAAACTTGCGGGATCTCGGTGATTTCTTGTTAAAGGTACCAGGGGATGGAGGGAAAATCGCGTGGTTTTCGATGGGATTGGGAATCTTTGCTTTATTGCAGCAGCAAGGGGATGGTCGGAAGGACCATCCCCTTGAGGATGGGATCACATACCAAAACTCATGTAGTCATCGGCAAGTCTGGCCCTAGCGGCTTCAGCTGCGTCCAAGGCGTCTTGGATCCACTCCCGGTCGATGTAGGTGCTCAAATGGTCTAGGACTGGCTTTTGGGTGGCCGCGGCAAACAGATCCAACTCTTCAGGTGAAGGCTGGTAGACCTCCATTCCCTGTTTGGTCAGCTTCTCCACGGCGATGAGGTTGACCAATATGCTAAAGCCTCTGACGCTGATGGTGGCATCCCGAGCAGCCTCCAAAACGATATCCCGCTGCTCCTTGGAAAGCCTCTTCAAGAAGTTGTCGTTCATGATCATCACTTGGGTTGCCACTGTATGACCATCGAGGGTGAGATACTTTTGCACTT
>JAAZLZ010000193.1 GCA_012799075.1 Bacillota bacterium | reverse complement strand
GTTCGTTGGATTGCTGCGGCCGGCGGTCCGGCAATTCATGAGTCCCACCGCTCCCGTTTCCAACCACTTGGCCAATCCAGGCAGGTGGGAGGATGCCATCTCATCCAAGTCCACCGCATCCACCAACACCACGATCACCTGAGCCGAGGTGGGAATGCTCAAAAGCAAGAGTAGTATTATGACCAGAATGGTACTAGGAGCGTTCAAGGGGAACAACCTCCCCATAGACGGGCAAGCCTTCATATAATCTCTGCCAACTGATGACTGTCTCATCTACCGAGAAGCGACGCAGGATAGTCTGGCGGGCCCTCTGAGCCAATAAGAGGTTTTCCGCACCCCCGCTAAAAGCCCTTTGCAGGGCCGCGGCCAGAGCCCCGGTATTTCCCGGCGGAACAAGCCAGCCAGTCTTGCCGTCATCGATGACTTCCGGGATTCCCCCCACCCGGGTGGCAATGACCGGCTTGCCTAGGGCCATGGCCTCCAAGACGGACAAAGGCAAACCTTCGCTTAGGGAGGGGAGAACGAAGATGTCGGCAGCTTGGACAAGACTGAGGGCATCAGCCCGGAAGCCGGTGAAGATCACCCTGGAAGCTAGGCCGAGCTTCTCTGCCAATTCCTGGAGGATTGCCTTGAAAGGTCCATCACCGCAGATGACCACTTTCAAAGATGGAAGACTGCGGCTCAGAAGGGACGCGGCCTGGAGAAGATACTGGACGCCCTTGGCGGGAATTAGCCGGGCCAAGGAAATAATAAAGGGTTCTGAAGGCCCAAGACCGATTCCGGCCCGGACGGCCATCTTCGACTCCTGGGCAGGTAAACGGGTGCTCCAATCTAGGCCGGGGGGAATGACCTTGATTAGACGGGGGGGAATTCCCATGTTGCGAGCGTAATGATGCCGAATGGCCTCACAGACGGCCACGTAGGCAACAGGCCAAGGCCCCATAACTCGTTCCAACCACCAGTAAAGAGAGCGCTGCCACCTTCGCCCTCGGGGCAGAAAGTTGTGCAAAGTGACAATCACCCGCACCCCCGCCATGGCCCCCGCCAACCGAGCCAACAGGCCCGCCCTGTAACCGTGGGCATGGCAAAGATCGATTCCCTCCCTCCGAAATAGGGCGCCGAGCCGCCAAGCCAGCCCGAATTCCCCCCATTGGACCGATGGACCCACATCAAAGGGGAGCAGCTCAACCCCCTGCAGGCGGGACTGGTCCCACTGGGCAACAGGGCCAGCCAACTGGAGCTGGTAGTTCCTCTTGACCAAAGCTTCCAGCAGAGTCACGACGTATTCCCGCATGCCTCCCGCTGCGGGCCTGGTCAAATGCAGTATCTTCAAGCTAGCTAACCTCCCTAAGATGCGACCGTTTTAGTATATCCAAGTCCTCCCCCGTTCTAAAGGAAAAACCTGCCTTTAAGGCGAAGGTAGCAGAGACACCTTTTGGCTAGGTGGAAAATTGTGCTATACTGGGTGAGACTGGTGACTTCTTAAGGAGCAGAGCATTTTGATCGATTATAGTAAAGAAGCCCTATAATCTCCAAGGAGGGAGGGTAATATCGTTGGCAAAGGCGACCGGAAAGAAGCAAACAAGCGAAAAACAGTTGGTCGTGTTTACTCTGGCGACTGAGGAGTTCGGCATCGAAATCAATCAAGTCAAAGAGATCATCAAACCGAGGGAAATTACCCGTCTACCCCATACGCCCGAGTTCATCCGCGGAGTCATCAACCTTCGAGGGGAAATCATCCCGGTGTTGGATCTGCGCAAACGCTTCAACGTGGCTGCAGGAGAAATTGACAGGGACAGCAGAATCATCGTCGTTGAAATTGCCGGGACCATGGCGGGGCTGTTGGTAGATTCGGTGACGGAGGTGCTGCGGATCGACAGCGCTCAGATCGAAGAAGCCCCCCGCAGCATCGCTGGACTAAAGGCGGAGTTCTTGCAGGGTGTAGGCAAAATCGATGAGCGGTTATTGATCTTGCTTGAAGTGAACAAGATTCTAAGCTCTCAGGAAGAAATCCAGCTTCAAGCCCAGATGGAACTAGCCTCAAGTGAAGAAGACTAACCAAGTATAGGTGAAGGTCATGAGCGATATTCTCTCTCAGGATGAGATCGATCAGCTACTTCTCCTTGCCAAGGCGCAGCCGGACGAGGTGGAGGAGCCCATTTATGGTCTGGATGCTGCACCGTCCGCGTATGATTTTAGGCAGCCCAGCAAACTGTCCCGGGATCATTTGCGATCGATACAGCGGATTCATGAGCAATTCGCCCGAGCCTTTTCCGGGCTCACTTCCGCTCGCCTGCGCACCCGGGTCGATCTATCAATACTATCAATTGAAAGGCTAAGCTTCGGCGAATTCGTCAACGCCCTGGCCAACCCATCGGTGATCAGTGTCTATTCCATTCAACCCAGGGATGGATTTCTCATCCTGCAAATGAACACCGAAATGGCCTTTATTCTCTATGACCGGTTGTGTGGCGGCCCCGGGCGGGCGCCGGAGAAGCCTCGGGAAATGACGGAGATCGAGCTCGCCGTTTTGAACCGTCAGATTTTGATGGACTTGATTCGCACTCTAGAAGCTAGTTGGCAGGAAGTATCGGATCTGGTCTTCGAACTCCAATTCACCGAGAGTAATCCCCAGTTCCTCCAGATGATGGCCGAACGGGACGCGGTGATTCTGGTCACCTTGGTCATGGAACTAGATCACACCCAAGAGATGATCAATGTTTGCATGTCTCAAAGTGCTTTGGAGCCAGTCCTGAAGGAGATCACCGGTCGGCGGCTCTTTGAATCCCGACGTGCTCCACAACAGGAGGAGCTGCTCCAACTGCGGGAGCACCTGCTCCAAGCCCAGCTGCCCCTGGAGGTGGAACTAGGCAGGGCCACTCTGTCCATGGAGGACTTGCTCGAACTGCGCATTGGAGATGTCATTACCTTGGAACGAAAACGAACCGAAAAACTGGATGTGCGGGTGGGTCAGTCGGTCAAGTTCTTGGCATCACCCGGCAAACTAGGACAGAAGCTCGGGGCAGTCATTACCGACACGTGCCGACAAGAGGGGAGACAAAGGGATGGTGGATGATTTGCTCAGCCAAGAAGAAATCGATCGACTGCTGGGCGGCGTCCCCGGTGGGGAGCAGCCGGTGGAGCTTAGCGATTTGGAACGGGACACCCTGGCGGAAATCGGCAACATTTCCATGGGTTCCGCTGCGACGGCCCTTTCCACCCTGGTGGGCAAGAGGGTAAGGATCACCGTTCCCCGGGTCGAAGTGACGACGACTGTCCAGGTGCAGGCAGCCTTCCCGACTCCCTGCGTAATTGTCACCGTAGAGTACACATCCGGGCTCAAGGGCGACAACATATTCATTGTCGATGAAGGCGATGCGCTGGTAATCGCAGGGCTCATGATGGGGGAAGATCCGCCTGACCTTTCGGCGCAGCTTGATGAGCTTCGTCTAAGTGCTGTGGCTGAAGCCATGAACCAAATGATGGGTTCAGCGGCCACGGCCATGTCCGAACTGTTCGAGGACACAATCGATCTAACCCCTCCGACAACCCAACACCAGTTGTTGGCGGAGACCCAAAAGGAAGCGCCCTTAGATCAGACGGTGGTAACTATCTCCTTCCGGATTGAAATCGAAGGTTTGGTGGACAGCGAGATGGTCCAGGTCATCGAGACCCAATTCGCCCAAGACATGGCCCGGCGTCTCTTGACACCGGCCCAATCCATGGCCGATAGCTTAGATGCGCCCAAACCCAAACCACCGCCGCCGCCTCCAGTTCCCGCTGCAACTCCCCAATGGGAGCCGGTGCCGGTGGCCGCAGCGGGGGAGATGTACAGCAATATCAATATTGATCTAATCAAAAACATTCCCGTCCAAATACGGGCTGTCTTAGGACGAACCCGCATATCCATCGCCAACATATTGAAGCTGGGGCCGGGACATGTGCTGGAATTGGACACCATCGACGGTGAACCCATCGACATCCTGGTGAACAATACTCCGATTGCCCGGGGAGAAGTAGTTGTAGTGGGAGATCAATTCGGGGTGCGCATCACTGAAATAGCAAGCACCACTGATCGCATCAAAACCCTTGAATAAGAAAGGAGGGGGATGGATTGGACCTGAGCGAATACAAGGATGTATTTGCTGCTGAGGCAAGGGAGTATATCCAATCCTTAAACGATGACCTCCTGGAATTAGAACAACATCCCCATGATATGGAAGTCCTGGATCGGATGTTTCGTGGGGCCCACAGCCTCAAAGGCATGGCTGGCACCATGGGTTATGATGAACTCCAGCAGTTTACCCATGAGATGGAAAACACTTTGAACGCTCTGCGAAGCGGTCGACCTGTCGATCTGGACATCATCAATCAACTGTTCACCGCCTTCGACTTATTAGAGGTTCTCCTGGAGGAAAGCTTAGAGCATGGGGAAGCAAAGACGGACATGACGGAGGTCTTGGAAAACCTCCAGGTTTGTTTGAACCAGGAAGCATCCCCTGCCCAGCCCAGCTTTGCTTTGGGGGAGTTGGACAAGGAGGAAATCAGGCAAGCCGCCGAGCAGGGAGAGCAGGCGTGGAATATCCGGGTTGTTCTGCGGTCCGATGTCTTGATGAAATCGGCCCGGGCCTACACGGTCATTCAGGCCCTATCCCGGATAGG
>JAAZLZ010000192.1 GCA_012799075.1 Bacillota bacterium | reverse complement strand
GATCCGGGCCTTAAGCGCCGGAGGCGGGGAGATTGCCATTGAGGTTGGGGAAGCCACTAAGCCCGGCCGGGTGCAAATCTGGCGTTGGGATGGGAAGTTCCATCAACTAAGCTCTTCAGCTTTGTGCAAGTGCCCCGCCTTTGCCTTGGCTTTGCTTCCTTCCTGCTTGATCACTGCCGATGATCGGGGCCGGGTCGTCGCGTATGATCTAGACCAAGGCAAGCCGAAGCTAAGTCGGGAGGGCCCCCAGTTGGGATGGGCCCTGGTCTCGGTGGCGCCTGTTTCATTCCAGGATGGGGGCGGCTTGGTCGTTGCCGGGTACCCCAGCCGGTTATATCTACTTATGGGAGAGTAGGGCTGCCCTTGCGATTGTGGGGAGACTATCATACCCACACCAGCTATAGTCATGGTCGAGGGACAGTGGCCGACATGGTGCTGGCCGCCAAGGAGCGGGGTCTAAAGGAGGTGGCCATTACCGATCATGGACCGGGCCACCTTTTTGGTGTGGGGATTGCCCACC
This sequence comes from Bacillota bacterium, assembly GCA_012799075.1. GTDB lineage: Bacteria > Bacillota > Limnochordia > JAAZLZ01 > JAAZLZ01 > JAAZLZ01. The sequence goes on along the minus strand of JAAZLZ010000192.1, from coordinate 2,658 downwards.
TTGGGGTGGTGAATCGGATCAAAGAGGAAGCCAAGCTTTGGGAGGATCGAACGGGCATCCGGGTCCTGGTGGGGCTGGAGGCGAATATCATTGACCTGGATGGCCAACTGGATGTGGATGATCATACAATTGCCCGGCTGGATATTTTGCTCGCCGGTCTTCATAACTGGGTTTGGCCAAGGGATTGGCCTTCCCTTTGGCATTTTTACGGCAAGATTCCCCTCGCCCGCCGATTAAGGAGCCTCAAAGTCCGCCAGGCAAACACCCAGGCCCTAGTCAAAGCCGTTGCCCGCCATCCGGTGGCTTTCATTACCCATCCCGGACTACATATGGAAATCGATACCCATCTTTTGGCGAGGGAGTGTCAAAAGTACGGCACAGCCCTGGAAATTAACACAAGTCATAACCATACAACAGTAGAATATATTAAGGTTGCCGCTTCTACCGGAGTTGACTTTGTCATCAGCAGTGATGCCCACGATCCCCGGCGGGTTGGGGATTTCGTCAAGGGAGTCGAGCTTGCCGAGGGGGCAGGCCTTAGGCCCGAACGGATCCTCAACACCAGGCCCTCCTGGGAGGGGAAACGTCCCTGATGGAGAAGTCATCCCGTGTAGGGGGGCGCAAGGTGAAAAACATCAGTTTCGTGGTCATCACCGGCATGTCGGGGGCTGGAAAATCCGAGGCAATGCGCTGCTTCGAAGATCTTGGCTATTTCTGTGTGGATAATTTGCCGCCCAGTCTAATTACTAAGTTCGCCGAGCTGATTTACCAGTCCGAAGGCAAGATCAAGCGGGTGGCGGTAGTCAGCGACGTCCGGGGCGGCGGGTTTTTCGATCATCTGCTGGAAGCCTTGAAGGACTTAGAGCGGGAGGGCTTCAGCTATAATATTCTGTTTTTAGAAGCTTCTGACGAGGTACTGATCCGGCGGTTCAAAGAGACCCGCCGCCGCCACCCGTTGGCAGAGGGCGGCGCGGTCTTAGAGGGCATCAAAGCTGAACGCAGGCGCCTTGAGGTGGTGCGGGGCAGGGCTGATAAGATCCTCGACACCTCCAGCTTGACCCCTCAGAATCTACATGCCATCATCAGTGCCGAGTACGATACCGATCTTGGCAAAGGGGGGCTGGGGGTGACGGTAACCTCCTTTGGCTTCAAGTACGGTCTACCCTTGGATGTGGACCTGGTCTTCGACGTCCGTTTCCTGCCCAATCCCCATTATGTGGAGTCCCTTAGGCCCCTGACGGGTGAGGATGAGGCTGTCAGGGATTATGTGTTCAACTGGCCCCTGGCCCGTCAGTTTCAGCGTAAACTAGAGGAATTGATGGCTTTTCTTCTCCCCCAGTATGAACGGGAGGGGAAGGCTCATCTTGCCATTGGCATCGGTTGCACCGGGGGCAGGCACCGTTCCGTTGCCGTAGCAGTGGAATTGGCTCGGTTTTTAAAGACGCGGGAATATGAAGTCAAAGTCACCCACCGAGACATCCACGCCATGTAGTCTAGATTAAGGGAGCGTTGGCCGGATGGTCTGTTGGAAGTGGCTATATCCCGGAATGGGCGTAAAAAGATGGCTCTTGCTGGTGGTGCTGGGAGTACTATTGTTCAGCGGCGGGACCATTTTGTTAGCCGATGCCCAATCGGTGGCCTTGGTTAGGATTCTCCTCGCAGGATGGTTTTATCGGGTGACGGGGCTGATCCCGGCCGAGCTGGTCAATTGGGCGGCAATTGGCTGCATCGTGCTGGGAATCTTCTTCATTTGCTTTGGTATACGCCAAACCATCAACTCTCTCATTTCCGTACTTATGCCTCGGCCGGCTGCATCGTTGGTGGATCTGGTCTACAGTAAGAGGCAGTTGGGTCGAGGTCCGAAAATCGTGGCCTTTGGCGGCGGCACGGGGCTTTCGACGCTCCTTCGAGGACTTAAGGAGTTTTCCGGCAATCTGACGGCGGTGGTCACCGTGGCCGATGATGGAGGCAGCTCAGGGAGGCTGCGCAGCCAATTGGGCATCCCTGCCCCCGGTGATATCCGCAATACCCTGGTGGCCCTAGCGGACACGGAACCCTTGATGGAGAAGCTTTTTCAATATCGTTTCGCCGAAGGAGAGGAACTCAAAGGGCACAGCTTTGGCAACCTTTTTATTGCCGCCATGACGGAGATCCTTGGGGATTTCCAAGAGGCGGTGCGTCAATCCAGCCGGGTCCTGTTCATCCGGGGGCAGGTGCTTCCTTCCACCTTGGCATCCGTTGCCCTGCACGCTAGCTACAATGATGGCTCTAGCATGACGGGTGAGAGCAAGATCCCCCATCCGGGGAAGCGAATCGAACGGCTTTCCTTAGAGCCTGCCTCGCCCCCGGCGGTGAAGGAAACCCTTGATGCCATCGCCGAGGCCGACATCATCGTCCTTGGTCCGGGAAGTCTTTATACGAGTGTGCTGCCCAACTTGCTGGTGGCGGGAGTGGCCGATGCGCTGCGGGCATCGACCGCGGTGCGGATTTATGTTTGCAATGTGATGACCCAACCGGGGGAGACCGATGGATACACCGCCGCCGATCATTTGCAGGCGGTGCTTGATCACGCCGGCGAGGACATCGTGGACTATGTGCTGGTCAATTCACAGCGGGCTCCGGCCCGGCTGATAAAACGTTATCGTGAAGAGGGGGCTC
>JAAZLZ010000191.1 GCA_012799075.1 Bacillota bacterium | reverse complement strand
CTCCGTCAGCCACCATCTATGCCTCTTGAGGTGAGACGGTCATGAAAGGGAAGAAACGTCCCCTGACGCCCTTTGAAAGGGAATTGGAGCAATATAAATATGAAGTTGCGGCAAAGCTGGGATTGAAGGAAAAGGTCGACGAACTCGGATGGAAAAACTTAAGCGCCCGGGAGTGCGGCCGCGTGGGGGGCAAAATGGGAGGTAAAATCGGGAGCCGGACCGTGTTAGAAAAAATAAATGAACTCAAACGGCGGGACTAGTCGACGTGGAAGGCAAGAACTCCGAGCGGAGCACCTCCATTAAGATGATTTCGTGCTCCCTGTCAGCCTGTCGGCGAAGCCGTCCTTCTTTCCTAAAGCCGCACTTGGTATAGCATCGGATGGCCCTCTCATTGAAGCTGTAGACGCGCAGATAAACCCGGTCAAGATGAAGGCTGGAAAAGGCATGTACTAGCAGAGTCGTGATTGCATCGGCGCCATGACCCTGATTCCGGTCCTCTTCTTTTCCGATGCGTATCCGCAACTCACATTCACGCCGCCGCCAGCCGATATGAACCAGCTCGATGTCGCCGATGAGTCTGCCATCCTTGGTGACAATAGCCAACAGCTTTGTCTGCCGATCGGTATTGGCTTCCCTCAGCCATTGGTGGGCCTCGCCTGAATCCTTCGGGTATTCTCCGTCCATGAAGTGCTGGAGTTCTCTGTTTTGGCCCCACCTAATCAGCTGGGGCAGGTCTTCCTCCTCAATAGGGCGCAGGTCCACTTTGTCACCGATCAGCCTCATCAGTTGCCACTCTCCCTGCTGTAAAGATTGCTGCAAATGGTTTTTTGGCGGTTTAGCTTGCCTATCATATTCTACTGAATGGGAGTGAACCCTCCTAGTAGTTCTGCCCACTAATGGACAGCTCAAGGCCTTTAGACTGATACAGCCTTGCCAGTTCAGATCTGTTGATGCCCTTTGCTCCCAGATGAGCTCCTTCCTTTGCCCCGGGACCATGATAATCCGACCCTCCTGTGATCAAAAGCCCCTTCCTTTCGCAAAGCTCCCGATAGCATGTCGACTGTTCCTTCGTATGTTCCGGGTGGTAGACTTCCAAGCCGGCGATTCCCTGTTCACACAACTCCGTGACCAACCCATCATCCTCCAGCAAGCCCGGATGGGCCAGGATGGGAATCCCGCCGCTGCTATTAATAAGCTCAATGGCCCCCTCCACAGGCAGTTTGTACCGGGGGACGTAGGCTGGGCCCTCACGGCCAAGCAGTTTGGCAAAAGCCTCTTTCACCGATTCAACGGCGCCGATTTCCACCAGGCAGCGGGCCACATGCAACCGACCTGCACTGCCCTTCCCAGCCAGCTCCATGACCCTAGTCAATCGAATGGGATAACCCATTTGATTGAGGATGCCAACCATCTCTTCGACCCTTTCCAGGCGTTCTTCTCGTAGGGCCTTCAGGGTTGTAGTCAGCGGTTCATAGTGGTGGTCTAAGAGATAGCCGAGCAAGTGAATCTCCGAACCTTCCGTGTCGATGCTTAGCTCAAGCCCTGGGATGATCAACAAGCCTAAGGATGAAGCGGCTGCCTGGGCTTCATCGATTCCGGCTACGCTGTCATGGTCGGTTATGCCGAGGGCCTCAAGGCCTAGCTGCAGTGCCAGGTTGACAACTTCTCGGGGACTGAGGGTGCCGTCGGAGGCGGTCGTATGTACATGCAGATCAATTCCCGTGGCGGCATAATGCGGCATTATCAAATGGCTCCTTTTCAGCTTAACATTTGACGCAGGGTCCTGAGGATGGTCTTTTCGATGCGGGAGACCTGGGCCTGGGATATTCCCAGTTCATTTGCCACCTGGGTTTGAGTCTTCTCCTGGAGAAAACGCCAGATGAGAATCCTTTGCTCCCGAGGCGCCAGCCGACTGATGACCTGTTTTAAGGCGAGACTATCCACCGTTTGGTCTCCCTTCTTTTCGGAAAGAAGATCCCCCAAGTGGATGGGCTGTCCTTCGTCTTCCTTGACCACATCCTGCAAAGAGCTAACCGGTTGGGTGCTGGCTAAGGCGACGGCCACTTCTTCCCTGTCCACACCCATTGCTTGGCTGATTTCACTAATGGTGGGCGATCGGCTCAGGGTCTGGGTGAGATCGTATCGGGTCTGGATGGCCCGGGAGGCCAACTCTTGCAGGGCCCGGCCAACGGTGAGGGGCCCCTCCTTGCGCAAGTACTGCCTGATCTCGCCCATGATTAACGGCACGGCATAGGTCGAAAAGCGTACGTCATAGCTTAAATCAAAATTATCGATAGCTTTGAGCAGTCCCAGACAGCCAATCTGAAACAAATCCTCAATATCCCGATCCCGTCCGGCGTAGCGTCGGGCGATGCTCAACACAAGGCGAAGATTGTGTCTTACAAGGGTGTCCCTGGCTTCCAGATCACCCTCTCGGGCTTGCCTTAGCAGCAAACGCGTTCTTTCGTCCCCCAGCAATGGCTCTCGGGGCAGACTAATGTTGGCGCCAGTTCCTTGTACCACCAGCTTCACACCCCGTCCGGTTTTGGGGCCTTAACATATTTGACCATGTGGACTTTGGTGCCTTGTCCCGGTTTGGATTCAATTGAAAGGACATCCATATACTCATTGATAAAGACCAACCCAAGGCCCATTCGTTCCTCGGGGACCGTGGTATAGGCTGGCTCTAGGGCTTTATCCACATCTTCGATGCCGATGCCCTCATCGACCAGTTCAACTTCCAGCCGGTCCGGGAAGATCTGACAGCATAAGGTCACCGTACCAGTGCCTTTCCCGTAGGCGTGGATCACTGTGTTCGATACTGCCTCCGATGTGGCCACCTTGATCTCATCCAATTCATCCAAGGTAAAATCCAACTGGGAGGCAAATACGGCCACGGTGGTGCGGGCAAAAGCCACGTTTTCCGGTAGACTGGGAAACTCCATCCGCATATGGTTTTGAGCTGCCGACATGGTCCTATCCCCTCTCATAGGTGTTCAAGCGCCCTTTCCGCATTGGGAAAGAGCGGCATGATCTTATCCAGGCCGGACAACTCGAGGATCTTTTGCACCTGGGGTTGGGCGTTGACCAAGAGCAGCTTGCCTCCCCGTTGTCGAATCCGTTTGTAGCGGCCTAAGATGGCCCCTAGGCCGGAACTGTCGATGAAGTCCACCTTGCCCAGATCTAAGATGAGGCTGGACAGGCGTTCAAAGGTCTCCAGCTCCTGGTCCACCTGTGCTCGGAAAATGGGGGCCGTCAACAAGTCCAGTTCCCCTTTCATTGTAACCAGAAGAGTGGTTCCACGCCTTTGGTGATGGATCTCCAAATAATTACCCCCTGCCTTTTGGTCTAAAACTCCTCCACTATTCGCCAGATTGGATCCTAATTCCTGCTACAATTAGCCCTTATTGGAAAATAGACTATGGAGCAAGTCGCGCCCCGTCCCTCGGATAATCTGCCATAGACTGCCCCGAGGGACGTCCTCTCCGGCGACCAAATCTATCCGCCCCAGCTCTTCCCCTTCATAAAGGGCGATGAGGGTCCCAATTATTTGCTGCTTGGCCAAAGGGGCAATGAGGTCTTTTTCCAGTAGGAGTTGCCTTTCGATGCGGTCTCCTGCGGCCCTGGGGACAGCTACCTTTAGGGATTGGGCGGCGACGATGGGCACCTGTTCGGTCTTTCCCCGACGGACCTTGGCTTCACCTAGGATTTCGTCTTTCTGTGCGATTACCTCAGCCCGGTAGGTGCGAAAACCATAGTCAAGGAGCGTGCGGATGTCTTCTTCCCGTTTGGCGCTGGACTCTGCTCCCAACACAACGGAAATGAGCCGCAGATCGGCCCTTTCCGCGGTGGCCGCAAGGCAGTAGCCGGCTTCTGTTGTACTGCCAGTCTTGATGCCGTCTAACCCCGGATATCCATAGCTGCGCCCGGTCTCCGACATGGTCCGGTCCAGCATTCGATTGTAGTTCCAAAGGACCACTTCGTTTTTCCGTCCCGGTCTGATGATATAATGGTAGGTGCTTACTAGTTCCATGAGCAGCGGCACTGCGAGGGCATGACGGGATAGATTGGCTATGTCCTGGGCCGTGGAGTAGTGCTCCCCCTTTTTGGTGGGCAGTCCGTTGCTGTTGACAAAGTGGGTGTCCTGCAATCCCAATTGGCTGGCCCGTTCATTCATGCGTTGGACAAAGGCATCTTCAGAGCCTGTCATGAACTCGGCTAAGGCCACCGATGCATCGTTGGCCGAACCGACGGCGATCGCGTAGAGGGCATCCTTGAGGGGCATGTGTTCTCCTGCTTCCCACCAGATTTGTGAACCTCCCATGGAACTTGCATAGGGGCTGGCCACAATCGGATCCTCCATGCGGAGTCGACCTAATGCCAATTCTTCCAAAGCCAACGTCATAGTCATGATCTTCACCAGACTAGCCACAGGCTGTCGTCGATGGGGTTCTTTTTCATAAAGGAACCGGCCGCTGGTGGCCTCCATCAGGACAGCCGAGGGTGCCGAGACATCCAGCTCCTGGGCAAATCCCATCCCGGCGATTAGCAGGCACAGCAACAGGCCGGCCAAAGGTTTACGCCAGTCCATTTGCCTCCCCCCTTTACCTATTCAACAAAAAATATTCCTCGCCGGGCGGGGTTATGCCGGTGGGTTGG
>JAAZLZ010000190.1 GCA_012799075.1 Bacillota bacterium | reverse complement strand
TGCGCTGATTGTCACGGGTCTAAAGAACCGGGAGTACCTGAGTGGTTTTACCGGGTCTGCCGGTTTTCTCCTGGTCAGCCCTAGGGGAGGGGTGCTGGCTACTGATTTCCGCTATGAAGAACAAGCCAAGGCCCAGTCTCCCCATTTAGCAGTCTATCGATACGAGACCCCTCGGGACGGTCTGAGCCGATTAGTGCAGGCAAAGAAGGTGGGCATAGTTGGCTTTGAGGCCGTTCACACTAGTTGTTGGGAGCTTGCTGAGTGGGAAGAAGATAATCCGGACATTACTTGGCGGCAAACGAGGGGACTGGTGGAATCCCAACGGATCTGCAAAGACGAAGAAGAGATCCGACGTATTCGACAGGCGGCGAGGTTGACTGACAAAGGATTTGAACATATACTTCAATACCTTCGGCCCGGGGTCCAGGAACAGGAGGTTGCCCTGGAGCTGGAGTTTTTCTTGCGACGAGAAGGGGCTGAAGGGGTCTCCTTTGCTCCAATTGTCGCCTCGGGCCCAAACAGCGCTTTGCCCCATGCCCAGCCCGGCAACCGCATCTTGGAGTCCGGTGATTTTGTTGTCTTGGATTTTGGAGTCATCATCGAGGGATACTGTTCCGACTTGACCCGAACGGTAGTCATTGGCAGGGCAAGTGACAGGCAGCGGGAAATATATGAGCTGGTCCTAAAAGCCCAGCGGTACGCCCTAGGGGAGGTAGCACCGGGAAAAGACGCAGCTGCCATCGACAAGGGTGTTCGGGATATTTTTGCTGCCGAAGGGGTCGCCGAGTACTTTGGCCATGGACTCGGACACGGAGTTGGGCTAGAGGTCCACGAAGGGCCCACCCTCTCCTCCCGATCCAAAGATGAGCTTCGTGCCGGGATGCTGGTGACCGTTGAGCCAGGGCTGTATTTCCCCGGATGGGGAGGTGTCCGGATTGAGGACCTGGTCTTATTGACCTCCCAAGGAATGGAAAACCTTAGCAGCTCCCCAAAGGATTTCCTTGTATTATGATTTAGGCTGTTGCCCTAGAATGGACAAAAGGCTATAGTAGTAGCATGGAAGGTCGCTGGGGGATTGGAACAAGGAGGGATATGGGTGATTTCGGTTAATGACTTGCGCACGGGGGTCACTCTGGAAATAGACGGAGAGATCTACAGTGTGGTCGATTTTTTGCACGTTAAGCCGGGGAAGGGCGCTGCCTTTGTCCGGACCAAATTGAAGAATGTAAAGACCGGGGCTGTGACTGAGCGGACTTTTCGAGCTGGTGAAAAGGTGAATCGAGCCCATATAGATACAGTCGAGGTTCAGTATCTTTACTCGACGGGAAATGAATACTATTTCATGGACACGGAAACCTTTGAGCAGCTCATGATTACCGCAGAAACCCTCGGCGATGCACCCCAATACCTCAAAGAAAACATGATCATCAGCCTGGAGATGTATGAGGGGGCAGCCGTTGGTGTTCAGCTCCCCACAGCGGTGGAACTTGAAGTAACTGAAACAGAGCCGGGCTTTAAGGGAGATACGGCCACCGGGGGCAGCAAACCGGCAACCTTAGAGACGGGTCTAATAGTCCAGGTGCCTTTGTTTATTGAACGAGGCGACATCCTCAAGATTGACACGCGGACGGGACAATACCTGTCCCGTGCCTAAAGGCATTTCCCCCCGTTAAGTGGGCATATTATCCAGGGAATCCCTACAGGGAAAGGAGCTGTTCGCAGTGGGTGGAGTCAGGGAAAAGCTGGCGTACATGAGGGGCCTGATTCGTGGAGCGGATTTTTACGGCGGCGATGAGAAGGCTCAAGAGATCTGGGAAAGCATGTTGGATGTTTTCGAAGGTATCTCGGACTCGTTGGAGATGGTCCAGATACAACAGGCGGAAATTGAGGAGTACATCGAAGCTATGGATGCTGATTTGGCTGAGATTGAAGAGGAGCTCTACGGAGACCCCGATGCCGAGGAGTATGTGGAGTTGGAATGTCCCAACTGCCATGAACCTGTCTGTGTTGAAGAAGACTTCCTCTACGATGATGACATCGAACTATCCTGTCCCGAATGTGGGGAGACCCTGTACCCGGCGGATGACGACGATGATTTGGATGACATCTTCCTCGACGACGAAGACGAAGAGGATTAGGCTCCAAGCTAACAAAGAGGGTGATGCTCCAAACTAGCGAGCATCACCCCACGTAAAGGCGACACCGAGCTTCTAGCCTTTGGCCGTCGTCAATCTAGTACGTGAAGTCCTTTCGTCTAAGTGACACTAAACCGACGTCTATTATTTGTCCAGGAGTTGCTCGATCCATGGTGACATACATACCCTGATGAGCATATTCATGCTCGTGTGCACCAAAGACAAGATAGTACTGGTGAGTTCGCAGTTTGGGATGATCGTGGAGGGTGAGGAAGAATGTCCCGTCGTCGCCAGTGCGAACGCGGGGATTCACCCAATTCGGTATCTTCCAATGGTTGTCTGAGCCGGCTCTCCTATCCCGCTCCGATGATTGCCAGGCCTCCACTGTCACACTTACTGGCTCCATGGAATAGCTATCAATGATCTTGCCAACGACAATTACGGACTTGGTGCTGGACCTTGCTTCCTCATCGTTCATCTCCCAGAGGGAAATCAACTGTGTCTCGCCTAGCTCCCTGAGGGTAAAGATCCACGTTGCAGCTGTGGATCCGTTCGCCACCGTGACAGATGCCAAAGCGGCATCTTTAGTCGTTTTCACTGTGATGGGTCCAAAATACACCTTTCCATCCTGTGGGAACAGGGTTGGATCGGCGAATGACTCCTGCATCTTGCTGATGAAGGTTTCCCGTGAATAAGTTTGCGTTTTCTCGGATCCACTCCGTGTGTCCATGACAGCTATCACACTTGCGACAACCTCGCCCATGGCAACCGCGTCTTGGTTCTCAAATCCGGACAGGAATTGCTCAACCTGGAGGCGGATGAGCTTTTCCGTCCCGGTATTAGCACATCCGGACGACACTA
>JAAZLZ010000189.1 GCA_012799075.1 Bacillota bacterium | reverse complement strand
TCCTCCATCCCCAATAATCGCTGCAGGATGAGATGGACTAGCTGCCTTTCTATCTGTATGTACCCTGTTTCACCAAAGTCGCCTTCCCGGAAAGCAAGCACATAACCATCGTAGAATGTCGATTCCCATATTCCAGGGCGCATTTTACCAACCCTGGCCTGGACGCTGATGCCGAGAAGCCGTTCCAGGCGCCTTGCCAGCCTTTGTGATCCTTCCTGATAAAACCGATAGACGGCATGGCTTCCCTTGCGTCGGTGACGGAAATTAAACTTGATGGGGTGACTGTCCTGGCATGTCCCTTGCATCCCGTTCCACCTCATTGAATTACCAAATCGATGAAGTAGACTTCGACTATTTCTCCTTCGTAGAGCAGTTGGTTAATCGATGTTTTGATCTCCTCCCGCAACCGATTGTCCCCTTGGGGGTCCATCATCTCTTCAATGGTTTTCGACCGAAGGAGATTGATGATCTTGTCCTTGATTTGGGGCGTTCGCAGTTCCAGCTCCCGGATAGTCTTGGGAGAATCGGCTTCAAATACTAGTTGGGTGCGCAAGTAGCGGGAGGTCACCCTGCCCGGACTTGGCAAGAGATTAACGGTAAATGTCCCTGCTTCAAAGGTGGGGCCGATGGTGCTGCTCTCCCTAACTGGGGGTTGTCCCGCGTGGGCCTCCTTTTGTTGGTTCTTGCCAAAAAGGGCAAACCCGGTGTAAAGGATGACTGCGGCAGCCAAAAGGGTTAAAGCTACGATGATGATGACTAGACGAAGACTACGTCCGCTCTCCTGGGGCATTGATATCTCGCTCCTTTACATCGGACTTATTAGGGGCCGGGGTGTCCGGCTCAGCTTCACTCAGGCCCAAGCGCAGGATGACAATGTCTACCCGCCGATTGGCTGCTCTGCCCGCTTCGGTGGCATTAGTCTCAATGGGCCGGTATTCCCCATACCCAGCGGCCGACAGCATGTTGGGCCGCAGGCCGGAATTCTCAATCAAATACCTGATGACACTAGTCGCTCGGGCCGTCGACAGCTCCCAGTTGGAAGGAAACGTGGCGGTCTTGATGTGCAAATCGTCCGTATGCCCCTCCACCCGCACATGATTAGGGAGTCGGTTTAACAGGCTCCCTATCCTGCCTAGGACCTCCTTGGCCTCCTCTTTAAGCTCTGCTTTGCCCAAATCAAAGAGCACTCTGTCGGCAAAGCGGATGATGATGCCCCGCTCTTCCATGACCATGTAGACCAGTCCATCGAGTTCCTGTTGGGCCGCCCAGTTCTGCAAAGTATCAAAGATGTCTTGAAGCTGCCTCAGTTCTTGCATGGTAGGCTGCATCATGACCTGGTCCACGTCCATCTCCAAGGCTGCATCCTCAATCCGGTCTTCTTGATGCAAAGCCCGCCCGCTATCCAATACCCCAATCGATCCTTGAAAGGCGCTCATGATTGCCCGGAATTTCTGGATGTCCACACTGGAAAAAGCAAAGAGCAAAACGAAAAAACAAAGCAACAAGGTCACCATATCGCTGTAGGTTGTCATCCAGTGGGCGGATCCGCCGAATGGACTACCCTCTTCCTTACGCGGGCGGCGTGCCACCAGGCACCACCCCTTCGATGCCTCCGGCCATCTCCCTTTCAGGTTCATCAAGATCCCGTTTCTTGGGCGGCAAGAAGGCTTTCAGTTTTTCTTCGACAATCCGGGGGTTTTCCCCTGCCTGAATGGAAAGGATTCCCTCCACCATGATCTCCCGGAGGAGCACCTCCTCCTCGCTCTTTACCTTCAGCTTGCCGGCAATGGGCAGGAAGATCAGGTTGGCCAGGATGACGCCATACAAGGTGGTGATCAAAGCTACTGCCAGGCCGGGACCGACGCTCTCGGGGTCTTCCAGTTTGCCGAGCATCTGAATTAGCCCGATTAGAGTCCCCGTCATACCGAAGGCGGGGGCCAGGGCACCCATGGTTTCAAAGATCCGCTGTCCCCGCCGATGCCTTTCCTCAAGGAAAGCTAGTTCGATCTCCATAATGCCTCGCACCAATTCCGGATCTGTGCCGTCGACAACCAGCTGGATCCCCTTTTGCAGGAAGGAGTCATCGATCTTCTCCGCCTCTTCTTCCATGGCTAGGAGTCCTTCTCGCCTTGCCTTCTCGGCAAAGCCGACCAGGGAACGGATGATCTCTTCCGGAGTGGTCGTCTGGCGCCGAAAAGCGATCCTGAGCACCTGGAAGACTCCCAGGACCTCATTCAGCGGGTAGTTGATTAAGGTTGCAGCCAAGGTTCCCCCGAGAACGATCAGCACCGACGGGGGGTCCCAATAGGCTGACAGGGTGCTATTCATCAGGATGGCTCCTGTAAGGAGAGCCACTCCGACGATGATGCCTATTACAGTTGCCACATCCATAGCCTGTGTTTGGCCTCCTATCTTAGGGCTCGCGCCCTAGCCATTCATTGCCGGCGATCCTTGCATAAAAGCTGGTGGCCAGCTCCACCACCTCGCCCACCGATTCCTGTACGAATAGTCGCCTCCCGGTAGTCAAGGTGACCAAGGTATCGGGAACGGCCTCCACCGTTTCGATGAGTTTAGCATTGAGGTAGAAATCTTTTCCATCCAGCCGGTGGACCCTGATCATGGTCTCCACCTCCAGGGATGACCGGGGCAAAAGCCCCGGTCTTGCTTGCTTAACGTTTCAGGTTAACCAGTTCCTGCAGCATCTCATCGGAAGCGCTAATCACCCGGGAATTGGCCTGGAAGCCCCGCTGGGCAATGATCATGTTGGTAAATTCCTGGGCCAGGTCCACGTTGGACATTTCCACCGAACT
>JAAZLZ010000188.1 GCA_012799075.1 Bacillota bacterium | reverse complement strand
GAGAGCTAGAGAGTAAAGCGTTGTGCTCCATACCTATCCATGGCTTTGATTTGGCCAGGGAGTTCCGGTTTGTGTATCGACATGACAGCCTGGCCAAGGGGTTCATAAAGGACTTCATGGGCTTTTGTCTAGAGCAAAATTCCGGATCTTAACGAATGGGTCGGCTTTGGATTTCCAGGGGCAGCTCGCCGACTTGGGGTTGCCCCGGGTCTGCTGCAAGATCTGCTCCGTTCATATCCCTCCTGGGGATCCCGCAGGCAACGTCCCCGGTAGCCCCCCACCTTCACTGCGAAGGATATGTATGAGACAATTTCTGCAGAATGGTGTGAAGATGTCCGTTGTGTATTACTGGCATAGGAAGTTTCGAGAGGCAAAGTCGAGGTTGACCTGGGCACCTGTTGGGCCAGTTGACCCAGAGGAACGGTCCGGGAGCTAAATGAGGGCTTGACAGCGAGAGTCTGGGGCGTCGGGGTTGAGGTGCGGCCAGGCTTTGAGCCTGGACTTTTGAGCGGGGTAGTACTTGCTCTGTTGAGGCTATGTTAAAGCATCATCGGTAGCGAGAAGGTGTATCTGCCTGTAGCAGCACGGATTTGCGCAAATCCATTGCCGGCCTGGTAGCCCTAGTGCAAATGGAGTCTGAACTGGACCCATTTGCACCGCGTTTGTCAGTGGGATCATAATGGATACTGGCTTTTGCGAAGTCGGGACGCATTAAGATTGTTAGGTGCAGAATCGACGAGCTCTTGCTAGTGCTCAGATAGCGAAACAGGCAGGATACCGCTCTCAGGCTAGGTATACTCACCCTCTGTACTCGGGATCTAGGGTTGTTGTCTAGCCAAATACTAACTGGACAATCTCCTTAATCTCCTGGGAATCGATTCCCCCACGAGCATCATCCCTGGTGATAATCAGATTACCATCCTTGCTGTGTGGGAGAATACCATGACTTTCATACCACGCGAGCTTCTCTTCCCAGCGCTGCCGATAACTCTGGTCATGGAGCATTCCACAGTGCTCCCAATAGTAGACTTCCCCACTATCATCATCCTCTACAGTAAAGTCGGGATAGCGAGTCTTTCCTCCCAACGATAGAGGCCTCTCATATTCATAATCACGTATCCCCGCATGAAATAGCTGATCTGCTATGATGACTTCGGATTTGGAGCGCACCGGATCACCCCTGCTAGTTCGGTGGATCAGCCGAGTCTCAAGGACTGCTCCCTCAATCTCATGCATACTAGGAGCCCGGAAGAGATTGGTGTATCTGCGGGCGATTTCGGAGTGCTGGGCCAAGGTGTACCGCATCAGCTCTGATCTCTGCCCCTGGTGCAAGATGATGATCTTCTTCTTTTGCCGAGTCAATGCAGTATAGAGTAGCTCTGGGGACAACAATCGACAATGAGACGGCAAGATCAAAAGGACGGTGCCAAACTCACTACCCTGGGCTTTGTGAACCGTCAAAGCGTACGCCAATTCCAGAAGTGAATCGCCCTCATCATTGAAATCGGCGGCCGAAAAACTGTATTGAAACCCTGGTTGGCTGGAGAACTCAACCTGAAGAGTTGAGGGGGGTTGTCTCATTTTGGGTGTTCTGAATTGCCCCACCGCCATACCGATCTCTCCATTAGCGATGAACTCCAGAGCACCTTCCCGAGGGTAGACCTTGTAGCCATATTTCCTATGATTTCTAGTGTTGATGACCTTATCCCCATAGACTATTTGTTCCGGACCTAGAGGCTTGGGGATCATCCTACGCCGGGAACGCAAAGCAAAGTTGATGGCATCCGTGCGAAAGGAAAGATGAAGCAATCTGTTTAGTTCCGCTACTCCCCATGCACCATTTCTAACGGGAGAGAGGACCTGCCAGTTTTCAGCACACTTTCCGGCAGTACCGCGATTGGAATACACATGTCCCTTGACTAGCTGGCCACCTAGACTTATCTCGAACGTCTCGGAAGAATCGATCTCAAGCTCTTCACTTAGGATCTGCTTTATCAATGAATCCAGTTCCTCCGCTGAATCCCACTGGACAAAACGCAGATGTTCAGAGTCCCTTTCCATAACAGCTGCATCGAAGAATTCGTCTTCCCCTGGATCAACTGGCCTACCGCTATACCATTCCGCCAGTCTTACATCCCCCCGGTCTTGCCCACCTTGACGCAAGCGGACGGTCAGTTCCCCATACCCCGGTCCTACCCTAGGGAAAATTGAATCCACATTCTCAGGAGCCAGCTGGTTGACTATGTCGACAAAGGGACGACCAGGCCCAATCGGTGGCAACTGTTTGGGATCACCCACCAGAATCCATCGTTTGACTCCCTTTAATGATTCGAATAGAGTGGCTAGCATCTCCTCGGTCAGCATAGAGCACTCATCGACAATCACCGTCTCTGCCCTATGCTCTCCCACCTTGCCGATGGTCCTGTATCGATACGTACTTCCGTCATATCTTCCAGTAGCTGTTAGGAATTGGGCCACGGTATAGGCTCTACCTTCTTCGGCATTTCTCTGCATTTGAACCCGGGCTTTCCCAGTGGGAGCGAGCAAAAGAATGCCACCCCTACTGATCTCGTCATGTCGACCTAAAACCGATAGAAGAGTCGTCTTGCCGGTTCCCGCCGGGCCAATAAGCACCGATATCCTTGATTGAGCAACTTCTTCCAAAATAGCTGCTTTCTCCGTTCGAACCAGCTCCTCCAATTCAGGGTCAGTGACCGCGATATTCGCGAGCTCTTGATCAAGGAGTAATCTCCAATTGGCTGATACCGGTAACCGTTTACCCCTGATCCGCTTAGTAACCGTATCGCGGATTAGTTTCCCCATGTCAGCCAGACGTGTCAATTGATACGCTCGCTTCCCTCCATCCGTTTCCACCAGCTCGATTTCCCCGGGGAAGAACTGTTCCGCTACCATCATGGTATCGGCAGTGACTTCACAAGGCGGCTGTATATTCAGATCTCGCGTAATAGTGATGAGCTTCTCTTGCGGCAGTAGAGTGTGTCCAATATCTGCAGCTTTTTCCAGAAAGTGGACGGTAATAGCCCGAACTCTCCGTTCATCCATTCCAGAGCTCACTGCACTCTTGGCGGGTAGAGGAAACTCCATTCCTATTGAAGTCTCAGGCAACATCCCTTTATCCAAGGTCCAAAGGTCGATGGGTACCGCACTTAATCTGGTAGCTTCATATATGACATAGGGATTGCTGAGAATTTCTTCATCAGATAGCTCTAAGCCTCGTCTAGCCCTTTCTTCCTTTACATATATCAACTTAGCTTGCTCAGAACTCAGGGCAAATCTGCTTAACAGTTCCAATAGCTCTCTACGTTCCGGCAGTAGCTGCTGCCATGCACGGCGAAGCAAGCCACTTACCTGCCCCTGCAGTTGATGGGGCAGCACGGCCCCAGGGTCCTCAAACATCAGATCTACAATATCCCATGGATTTTCTCGGGGATCTATTCGGTCTTCTATCTCCTTGGCAATAAGGCAACCTAACTCTAGCCCAAAGGCAGAAAGTGCTGCCCCCAGACCCGGATAGGGCCCACGCATCTGCCATGCCTCGGTCAGTCTTGCATCTATCCAACGGAGACATTTCTCCCACGGGCCCCGAATGTACTCTTTGATGCGTTGCAAGGCACTGGCCAAAGAGAGCAAAGAGTCGATAGCACCATCATGATCGACATGTTCTGAGCCGTAGGAAAACTGAACGAATTTCTCGCTAGGAGCAAAGGCGATTAGTGGCAGAATGTCAAAGTCGGGGTTTTCTTCAAGATAATCAAAGATCTGCCGGTAGGGCATAATGAACCCATCATCAAAATCAGGGCGAATGGAATGCTGGACCATTCTTTCCCAAAGCAACGACTCCAAGCCGTTGCCCCTCATTGGGTATTGAACTAGTCCTCCAACATACTTAACTCTCCCAACACCAATTAGGACTCGGCGGGGATCCTCTACGTTGGGGATTTCCTTTGCATAGAAGAAACACAATGACTTTTCAGGGACAATAGATTGAGCGAAAGCATCAAGCAGCTGCTCTTGGTTCGATTTTGCTTGCCACCAAGCTGTACCAAAAGACAGCTTCGGTTCGTCGTTTTCATCAAGTACTAGGTTGTGTTCTTGGCGGAATTCGTCAGCATGCTCTCTTAGCATCCATCGAAAAGGAACAACAGCGGCAGAGTAAGGAGGAATTCGCAATGATGTGGGTAAAAGGTGGCCGTGGGTTGCCGCCGATGTCCGGAAGTAAGGGTGTTCCTTCTCCTTGACAAGTTCAAAAGGAGCCATGAAGGTTGCTCCTTCATCAATACAGCAAGGCCACTGTTCGAAAGGCAGGTCCTGGATGCTCCGACCGGCAACTGATTGCTCCCTCGCATCGTCCCTGCTCTTGCTGATATGGTCTAATCTCAAACAAGCGCTATTGCCCTTTGGGTTACTGCATACCGAACCGTTCCACCCATTGTCGTGCCAGGGAACCCTAATGGATATGTGAGTAACGT
>JAAZLZ010000187.1 GCA_012799075.1 Bacillota bacterium | reverse complement strand
CGGAAAGCAGAAAGAACCTCATCGAAAATGAGCAAAACATCGTTTTCGATGGTCAATCGGCGAAGGGCCTCCATGTATTCCCTGCTGGGGACAATGCAGCCCGAGTTGTAGTTGATGGGCTCGAGAATGACCGCCGCCGCTTCATCTTTGTTTTCCCTAATGGCCTTTTCCAAGGCATCCAAATCATTGAAGGGAACTACGATGATGAGGTCGGCGATTGTGTCCGGGATGCCCCCTGACTGGCAATAAGGGGTGGGCGCATCGGGGGGACCTGCTTTGTCTAAGGGGGGTGAGGAACTGAACTGGACGTAGTCATGATAGCCGTGGAAATGGCCTTCAAACTTGATGATCTTGTCCTTGCCCGTGATCTCCCGAGCCAACCGCGTCAAGTGCATGGTGGCTTCCGTGCCGGAGCAAGTGTACCGGACCCTTTCCATCGCTGGGACCATGCTGCAGATTTTCTGGGCCAGCTGGCTTTGATACTCTGTTTCGTATGAGCAAATCACTCCCATGTCGAGGCCCTTCTCTACCGCGGCGCGCAGTTTAGGGTGATTATGCCCCAGGATGGTCGCTCCATGGGAATTGTTAAGATCATACATCTCGTTGCCATCCACATCCCAAACCTTGGGCCCATCGCCTCTGGCCATAAACAAGGGCCGACCGATGGCCCTATTGATCCGGATCGATGAGGATACTCCTCCCGCCATGTACTTGCCAGCAAACTCGGTTAGTTCCTGTGAACGCATGGACTTCTTCCCCTCCTCGCATGCTTGGTCAAGGGTGCGGGAAGCCCCGCACCCGACGACTCAAAAAGGTTTCGTCTCCGCCAGCATTTGCGCTTTGATTGCCTCTACCACCTCAAAGGTCCTTTGGACCAGATCTTCCCCTATGACCGTCTTCAACCAGTCAACCACCGGCTTTTGGGAAGCCTTCTTGTAGAGTTCCTTCTCCTCCGCGGTGGGGAGATAAATTTCCATGCCTTCCTTCCGCAGGATGTCGAGGATCGAAATGCGGTTCTGGTATGTACGTCCACCGGTCTCTACTTTGGCCGACAAGCGGGCTCCCGTCAGAATGATCGTCTTTAAGTCATCGGGCAAGCTCTGATAGAAGTCTTCGTTGATCAGCATGGAGTTCACGCCCAATACGTGTTCATCGACTGTCAGGTACTTTTGCACCTCATAGAGTCGCTGATCCCAGATAACACTGACAGGGTTTTCCTGACCGTCCACCACACCCTGCTGCAAGGCCGAATAGAGCTCTGCAAAAGAGATCGGAGTTGCACCCCCCTTTAAGGCCTCGACGTACTTGATGAATAGAGGGGTGGCCATGACCCGCAATTTGAGGCCCTGGAAGTCCTTGACCTCTTTAAGAGGTCGAACATTGTTCGTCCAGCACCGAAACCCGTAGGAGGCCCCAGCCAGAAACCTAACCCCTGTGTTCTCGATCAAGCCCTTATTGATTACTTCCTGGAAAAAGTCGCTGTCGTAGAATCGCAGCCCCACCTCTTCGTTTGGAAACAAGTAAGGGATGGAAGCGACAAGAAAGGGTTCATAGTAGGAGGCCATGGCTCCCTCATCCCCTTGAGCCATTTGCAAAGTCCCAGTCATTGCCGATTGGAAGAGCTCTTCCATTCCTCCCAACTGACAGGCGGGATAGACTTCGACCTTGATTCGACCACCACTTTCCGCTTCCACATATTGTTTGAACACATTCCAGCCTTGATCTAGGGGTGTGCCCATTGGCTCCACATGACCCATCTTAATATGGTAGACTTGCTTTGCACTCGAACCTAGGGATAGAGCCATCAAAAGACCCAGCAACAGCAAACACAACCTGGTGCCTTTCGTCTTCCTCAATGCCATGACAATCCTCCTCTTGTGTTGTACTTCCCCGGTTCCCTCAAGCAAGCTGTGAGTCGTTCTCGCCTCCCTTCAACTTCATGCCCTATCGAAAACCCGCCATGGTCGGCAGCCAAAGGCTCAAGGCCGGAACATAGGTAAGAGCCAGGAGAACCGCAATTTCAACCAGGTTGAAGGGCATGACCGCCTTTACCAAGTCCTCCAGGGATACTTTGCCGATGGCCACTCCCAGGAAAAGTCCCGTGCCTACCGGGGGAGTATTAAGTCCGATCAAAAGATTGACACACATGACAACGCCGAAGTGTAAGGGGTGGATCCCGTAGCTAAGGGCAATGGGATGGAGGATGGGGGCAAAAATGAGAATGGCCGGGTATGTATCGACAACACACCCGATGACTAACAGAATGATATTAACAAGCATTAGAAAGACGAGGGGGCTGTCAGTCAAGCCCGTTAGCGCGCCCCCAATGATCTGGGGTACGTTTTGAGTGGTCAACACCCACGAAAAGCCCTTGCTGGTGCCCAGGATCAACGCAATCATGGCGCTGACCTTGACCATGTTGAGCATGATGTCGGGTAGATCCCGCCAGGTAATGGTGTGGAAGATGAACAAGCAGACTACCATAGCAT
>JAAZLZ010000186.1 GCA_012799075.1 Bacillota bacterium | reverse complement strand
GAATAGTCCATGGAGGCTGGTCCCCCAGACTCCGGGAGCTGCAACTCCTTCAAGCTCTCCGTCTATGGAGCAGAAGGGATCCTGGCCTCCCCTGACCCCTTGGACCTGGTAGCCCTCGATGACCAGGCCCTCAAGGTCCGCAAGCCATCCTTCATCGGCAACAATCCTGGCCCAAGTCCGCCGGGGCGACAGGGGAAAAAGTTCAACCGCTGCATCGATCAAGCCTAGGCCGGGTCCTATTCTCTCCCCCTGGTCCAGGATTTCTCGGGCAAGCATGGCATGGCCCTCGCCGATCCCCACCACCGGTACCCCCAGGGCCATGATGGCGGATCTGCTTTCCTGCAACAGGCTTAAGTCCGCGAAGATGTTCTTGCTGCCAGGCACAATTAAGGCATCGGGTCTCCCTAAGGGCTGTCCCGGACGGATGCAGCGAAGGTTAACCCCCAAAATCCTATTGAGGGGATCGAAGTCGGTGAAATTGCTGATATGGGGAAGATGCATGATGCCGATTTCCACATCCCCGGTGGAAGCAGGGCTCCAAGAGACAGTATCTTCTTCCGGAATGTCCAGGGACAAGTAGGGGACAACCCCCATGACGGGAATGCCTGTGAGCTCCTCCAGCTCAATCAGGCCGGGTCTTAATAGTTCCAAATCCCCCCGGAACTTGTTGATGATCAGGCCCTTAATCCGGGCCCGCTCCCTGGGGGTGAGAAGCTCTAAAGTCCCCGCGATATAAGCGAACACCCCGCCCCGATCGATATCCCCAACTAGCAACACTGGAGCATCAGCCAGGTAGGCAACAGTCATGTTGACGATGTCTTCGGCCCTGAGGTTGACCTCCGCCGGGCTGCCTGCTCCTTCGATGATGACAAGATCGAACTGCTGCCGGAGGCGATCCAAGGCCTCCTTGACCACCGACAACCCCATTTGTCCTTTGAACTCCCGGTACTCCCGCGCTGACAGTCTACCTAAAGGCCTGCCCATGACGATCACTTCAGCCACCGTATCCGACACGGGCTTAAGCAAAATGGGGTTCATCTCCACCAACGGCTCCGTCAGGGCTCCTTTCGCCTGGATGGCCTGGGCGCTCCCCAGTTCTCGTCCATCCAGGGTGATATAGCTATTGGGCGCCATATTTTGCGATTTAAAAGGAGCAACCTTCAGGCCCCGCCGGGCAAAAACCCGGCACAGCCCAGTCACGAGGACGCTTTTGCCCACATGGGAGCTGGTGCCTTGAATCATCAATGTAGGAGCTAATCTCACCGGCGGCCGCCCCTTTCCACCAACTCAAGTACAGCAGACATGTCAAGGGACTCCCGGAGCTGCTCGGCCAATAGATCGTAGGCTGCCTGCCGCAGCTCCCCCCCCTCGAGGATCGGCATGGTCAAAGGGGGGAGGTTTTTGCGCTCTCGGAGGTAGTCAATGAAGGTGCGGCGAAGGAGCCCGTTTTCAAACAGTCCGTGGAGGGAGGTGCCAAGGATGGATCCTATTTGGATGCCCTCGGGACCTCCGGCAAGCTCAAAGGCAGGCATGACCGATTCGGTTTTTGCTCCATGGGCTAGATACCCCTTCACTTGGCTGCCGCAAATTCGACCCAGCCAGCCTTCTTTGGCCGCAACCCGGGCCCGGGTGATCCCAGCTTGTCCAAGGGAGCAGCCTTTGACATTAACGGGCAGGAGACCTAGATAATTCTGACCCAGCATGACAAAGCCCCTTCCCATGCCGATCAAAGGCATTCCGTCTTGGACAAGGCGGGCGATCTGCCTTGGATAGTCTTGGTCCTCCAGATAGTTCAAGTCCCCGTCCAGGTTTTCCGTATCGGGGATAATCAAAGCATCAAAGCCGCCGAGGTCTTCTTTTCTCCCCAAGTAGTGAACCGCAACCCCCTCTTCCTTGGCCAAGGAAGTGAAGTCGGTGTAATTGGACATGTATGGCAGGCAAAACACCCCAATCTCGATGGTCCTAGGACCCTGGGAGGTCTTTTCCAGACCCAGGGAGTCTTCTTGATCGATGAGCAGATCATGGCGGTAGGGCACAACTCCGAGGACAGGACGTTTGCCCCTCTTCTCCAGGATTTCCAAGGCAGGCTGCAGGATCCCTGCATCGCCGCGAAACTTGTTCAAGATGAATCCACCCACCAGGTCCCGCTCTTGGGGCCTGAGCAGACTCATGGTCCCCACTAAGGCCGCTAGGGCGCCCCCCCGGTCGATATCCGCAACCAGCAGCACCGGAGCCTGGACCAGGAGGGCAACCCCCATGTTGGCAACATCCCGATGCCGCAGGTTGATTTCAACGGGGCTCCCGGCCCCTTCCATGATGATCAACTCATACTCCCTGCTAAGGCGCTCTAGGCTTTCCTGGACGATGGGCATGGCCCGTTGGGCAAAGGGTTCCCCCAGGCTGAGAGCTCCCCGGACCCGACCTTGAACCACCACTTGGGATTTGCCTTCCCCCGTTGGCTTGATGAGCAAAGGATTCATGTCCGCGGTGGGCAGGATGCCTGCCGCTTCCGCTTGGATGCCTTGGGACCGCCCGATTTCCCCCGTCGGAGTCATATAGGAATTAAGGGCCATATTCCAGGCCTTAAAAGGCGCAACCTTAAGTCCGTCTTGACGGAAAAGGCGGCAAAGACCGGCAGCCAAGACGCTTTTGCCTACATTAGATGCAACACCCTGAAGCATCAGGTATTTGGCCACCTTCTCCCCTCCCTTGTCTATTGGTGGGCCAATCGCCGGCCCCAGATACTTGTGAGGGCAAGCAGCAGGGAAGTTCCATGGATTTCACCCCAGCCGGCGATTGGCCTTGGAACAAAAAATCCTCAAGCCCATGAGGAGTTGAGGAAGGATACACCCCTCCCCTTTCCCGCGAGGGCCTCTGGGTGTTCGTGACTAGGTAGGTCTCCTGGCTCCCGGTGCACTCCATCCTTCACCTTCCCCGGCAGGGCCAAGTGGTTCTATCGAAGGATGACTTCCCGGCTACAGTGGCGCGACCGCTCGGGCCTTTCACCCGATTCCCTATTATCCCCAAGGGGGCCTAATCACCTAATATGCCGTTGCCCTTGTAGTCTTCACCAACCCCCCGATCAATCCCTCGGTATTATGTTGCTCTTTCCGGTAAAAAATTGCCTTTGGGAGAAACTCACCGATTGGCCTTGCCGGTAATCTGCTCTATCTTGATGCGGATAACGACGGTATCAGCGACAACCCCATCATCACAAGCAAACTTGGCGCCGGGAGCTAGGATCTCCGTCAGGCGGCGGAGCAACTTAGCCTTGACGTCCACATCCTCCACCAGCTCGGCCCGACCGACAACGACGGCACTGGTGTATTTGGTTGTTAGCTGCTCAGCTAGGATGTCAATTGTGCGGTAAACCGTGTAGCATACCCGATTATCGACTCTGAGGCAATCGATTTTGCGCCCCGCTCTAGCACAGTGAATCACAAGATAGCCATCGATGAGGGCGTGGTTGACCGGAATTGCATAGGGCGCACCGTGGATGTCCACCATCGCCAGCACGCCTTCTTTGGCCTCGGTCAGGAACTGAATCGCCTCGGCCCGGGATGCCTGTCGATCAACGCGTCTCATGATCCTCCCCGTCCTTAGATCAAATACCGGGAAGGGCCCTTTGCCCTCCCCGGGTGCTTCTAGCAGAAAGACTGCTCCGTACGAGCGATGATCGAGTCCTGGACCTCTTTGCACAATTCAACAAAGAACGCACTGTACCCCGCAACCCGAACAACCAGTCCCCGATGGGCTTCAGGATTCTGCTGGGCCTCTTTGAGGGTGTCGGTGGAGATAATGTTGAACTGTACGTGGAACCCGCCCAGGTCAACAAAGGTGCGCAAGAACTGGGCGATCTTATCGAGGCCGTCCCCGTCGTTTAGAACGGACGGACTAAACCGGAGATTGAAAATCACGCCGTTTGTCGCGCGGACCAGATCAACCTTGCTGACGGATTTCAAGGCGGCCGTAGGTCCTGCCAGGTCCATCCCGTTGGAGGGGGATAACCCATCGGAAAGGGGCGTCCTTTCTCTGCGGCCATCGGGGGTGGCTGCCGAAAGTCGCCCAAGACCTGCCTGAGCCGTAACGGAGTACAGGGCCGGCATGAACGATCCGCCCCGGGGGTTGGCATGCTTTTCGGCGTGGTCAAAGAAGCTGTCGGTTATCTCGATCACAAGATCGTCAACGTAATCCTCATCACAGCCGAATTTGGGCGCCCGGTTGATTAGCATTTGCCGCAGGGGTTCATGGTCGGCAAAGTCCTGCCGGATGGCTTGGATGATATCTTCAATCGACACGGCGCCTTCCTCATAGACAAGCTTCTTGATGGCAGCTAGGGAGTCGCCAACGGTAGCGGACCCTACGCCGACAGGCCCGGTAAAATTATATCGGGCGCCTCCCCGGGTCACATCCCTTCCCTTGTCGATGCAGCCCGATACCAGAATCGATACCGTCGGACACGGAGCAAGTTCGGCATGGATCACGTCGGTGATGTTGGCAGCTGCCGCCTGGATGCCGACGGCGTGCTCCAACTGCCGGTGGTAGGCTGCCATCAGCTCGGCAAAGGTTTTGAATCGAGTCGGATCCCCCGTCTCTAGGCCCAGCTTCTCCCCGGTAAGGATGCAGCGGCCATTGTTAAGGGTCAATTCCAAGATCTTGGCGAAGTTGAGATAGCCGCCATTGCACCTGGCCCATGTCCCCTCAACGGTGATCTCATCGCAGCCGACAGGGATGTAATCCCTTGCTTCTTCGATGGGGATGCCCCTGCCCAGGAGGGATTCGACGATCGTCTCATCGTTTAGCAGCTGGGGCATGCCGTTCCCCAGGGAAATCACCCGAACGGCTTCCTTGAGGAAGGAATCAGGGGTTCCTTCATGGAGCCTCACCGTCAAGTTGGGCTGGAGCAGCCTGATATGGGCGTGGGCTTCAAGGCACATGAAGGAAAGCTCGTTAGTTCCATCGGTTCCGTCGGGGAGCACTCCGCCTAGGGCCACGTTCTGCCCCAGGGGATAACCGCTGGAGATCTCAGCCACCGCTTTATCGTCGACCCGGAGCACCTCGCTAAACTTGATCCAGAAACACTCCAGAAGTTCCTGAAGCTCCTCCCGGGTTGCTCCTCCTTCCCGATCTGCTGTGTAAAAAGGATACAGGTATTGATCTATCCTCCCCGGCGTAATCGAGTAGCCATTGGCTTCGATCCAGGGAATCAGATGGGCAAACCAAACGGACTGCAAAGCCTCATGGAAAGTCCGGGCCGGGTTTGCCGGCACATAGGCGCATATCTCGTTGATTTGCAGAAGCTCCTGCCGCCGTGTAGGATCGGACTCCCGTTCAGCCATTTCCCGGGCCAGGTTGGCATAACGCGCGGCAAAGCCCATGATGGCATCACACACGATTGACGCTGCCTTGAGGAATTCATACCTGGGCAAGTAGTCGGGGCTGGCCATGTCCAGGTGAGACAGGGCATCTTCTATTTCTTGTTTGATGCCGAGAAAGCCCTTCTCTAATACTTTGTTGTAATTCAGAGCCACATGTCCAAGGGCATTTTTCTCATGGGTATTGGCAATGAGCCCAAAGCTCACCGCCTTGGCTACAGGCTCGGGACGCATGGACAAAAACCGATCATACAACGTCTTGCCCTTCCAATATGGCAGGATGCTCCGGAGAGCCTTCTTTGTTTCCTCACTGACTTTGAGGCGATTATGCTTCCTTGTTTCAAACTCATCCAACTCGGTTTCGATCCATTCCACACACATCTCGGGAAATACCGGGGGACTTCTCCTCTTGCTGGACTGGTGCCCCACGATCAGCTCATCGGGGTAGATGGATATGGTCATCTCAGCGAGGACCTTGGCTAAGGCTTTGGCTCGTTTGATCACAACGGGCAGGCTCTGATTTTCCTGGTAGCTTTCCGTAACGAGGAGCGCCCGCTCATGACAAATCTCCGATTCCGTTGCAAGGAGGGAATCCCTCAGCCTTTCCACCCTGGGAAATGTCCCTTTGACTACGGAAGGCCGCATCTAACCACTCCCCCTAAATATTATAGGAACTGAGGTATCAATAGTTTCGGGACAAACATCACCACTTCCGGGAAATAGGTTGTCAAAATCAAGGTGCCGATCATGACGATGAAAAATGGTACTAACGCTGGCAGGGCTTGCTTGACCGGTATCTTGGCAATTGTACAGGCCAGCAGCAGGCACAAGCCATATGGCGGCGTTATCAGGCCAATGGCCAGGTTCATTACTATAACTACGCCTAAGTGAATCGGGTGGATGCCCGCCGCCTGGGCTATCGGTCCGATGACCGGAGCTAGGATCATAATCGCCGGTATCGCGTCCATGAACGTGCCCACCATCAAGAAGACCACGTTAATGATGGCCATGATGAGGAAGGGGCTCTGGGCGAACCGACCCAGGAAGGCGGACACGGCATCGGGCACATGGTAATAGGCAAGGAGCCATCCAAACACCGACGCGGTTGCCACACAGAAAAGGGATATGGAGCTGAAGATGGCCGTATCCATAAAAATCCTGGGCAAGTCCGACAGCTTCAGGGTCCTGTAGACGAAAAGGCCAATGAACAGACTATAAACCGAAGCGACCACGGCAGCTTCCGTCGCGGTGAAGACTCCGCTGATGATCCCCCCGATGATCAAAATGGGGGTGCCTAAAGCCCAAAAGGCATCCAGGAAGCTGGCGAACAGTTCCTTAAAAGAAAAGGGCTTGCCATTCCGCCTGATATTATATTCCTTAAGCAAACAAATGACCAGCATCTGCCCTGCACCCACCAGGATGCCGGGAATCATTCCCCCGAGGAAAAGCCCGGCGATGGATACGCCCATGGTCGAGCCGTACACAACCATGGGAATACTAGGTGGAATGACTACCCCGATGGTGGATGATGCCGCCGTTACAGCCACACTTGCTTCCTTGCTGTAACCCTCATCCTCCATGGCGGGTATCAAGACTGAACCGATGCCCGCGGTGTCAGCCTGGGAAGAGCCGGATATGCCGGCGAATATCATGCTGACGATGACGTTGACATGGGCCAAGCTGGCCCTAACGTTGCCTACCATCGCTTGGGAAAACCTGATCAGCTTGTTGGAGATGCCCGCGTTGTTCATCAAGTTGGCGGCCAACATAAAAAAGGGCACCGCCAGCAGGGTGAATGAGTTTAGCCCAACGAACATCCGCTGGATAACCAACACCAAAGGAAGGGGGCTTTGCAGCTTAATGGTCAGCACCGAGGTGATCCCAAGGACAAAGGAGATGGGAACGCCTATGGTCATCAATATCATGAGTCCAACGAATAGCAGGATGAGAGCCAACTTACGCATCCTTTCTGTTTTGGATTGACCCTCCGACGGATAACAATTCGATTACATGACCCACAATGTAGAGCATCATGAAAATCCCGGAGGTGGGAATCGCAAGATAAACCCAGAACATGGGCATCTCAACGGTTGGGGAAAGCCTCTTTAACCCCGATATGGCAAAGACCCACCCATGGTAAACGAGGACGTAGGCCATCCAAAACATGAAAATGTAAGATAGCAGCGATAGAATCTTGCGTGTCTGCTGGGAAAGACTCGCAGGCAGCACGTCCAGGATGAAATGGGCCTTCTTGTTCACCGCGATCGCGGCGCCCTGGAATACTATCCACACAAGGGAAAACCGGGCCACCTCCTCGGTCCACATGAGGGGCTCGTAGGATACAAACCGAGTCCATACCTGCAACGACACAACCACCAGTAGAATAGCAAGCAAGATGCCGATGAAGACCGTTTGGATCTTCTCTAACATACTATTGAAAGATGTCACGTTTTATCATTCCTTCCCCAGGCCAAGGGTTCTAAAGGGATGGCCAGGATCCCGGGTGCTGCCCCGGATCCTGGCCTTTGGACTACTTGGTTTCGAGGATGGCCTTGTACATGTCTTCAAGGCCCAGCTTGACCGCCGTCTCTTGTCTTACGGCTTCGGTGAGCTCGATGAATGCAGCCTTGTCAACCTCGTTGACCTTGGCTCCATACTTCTGCTCCAGTACGTCAAGCCCTTCATCGACGGACAGGGCGTCCACTTCACGCTGATAAACCGTCGCTTCCGCGGCTGCCCTGGTGATGATCTCTTGGATATCCTGGGGCAGCTTATCCCAAGTAAGCTTGGCGACGAGGAAGAGTCTCACGGCGATCTGGTGATCGGTCCGGGAGATGTACGGGCAGGGTTCAAAGAACTTCTGCTGGATGATGTTGGCCGGGTCGTTTTCGGCGCCATCAACCACTTTCTGCTTCAAAGCAGAGTACAGCTCCGGCCACGCCACGGGAGTGGGAATAGCCCCAAGGTCTTTCCAGGTCTGGATATCCACCGGACCCGGCATCGTCCTTATTTTCAGTCCTCGCAAGTCATCGGGGGTCACGACCGGCCTTTGGGAGTTGAACAGCATCCTGGTGCCGCATCCCCAATACCCTAGGACTTTCAGTTCGCTCTTAGACTCGATGATCTCCGTCATGCGGACCCCTTGGGGTCCGTCCAAAACCTTTACCCAGTGGTCGATGTCCCTAAACAGGAAAGGCAGGCTGAACAGGTCCACCTCCGGAACGAATCCCGACAGCTTCGCCGTTGCCGCAACTGCCATATCAATAGTTCCAAGCTGCATGCCCTCAATCAGGTCATCTTCATCGCCGAGGATGGAGTTGGGGAACAGTTCGATTTTTACCTGCCCGCCCGTCTCTTTCTCCACTATGTCGGCAAAATACTTGACACCGAGGTTATATGAATGTTCAGGAGCGGTCACCGTACCGACTTTCAGCACCCATTTGGGAGCGGCAAAACCGACTGCAGCGAAACCAACCAAGAGCGCAACAATGATGCCGATGGTAAAGCAGGTCTTCCTCACTTTCTCAACCTCCTTAAGATTTGACGAAATTCCAGCTGACCCGAAAGCAATGTGGTTCCCGCTTCACCCCCTGTGCAGTGGTTTGGCCCTCACAGGACACACTTTCATCCAGCGAGGCGATATGCCCATACAAGTATGAACGCCTTCGACACCCTGAATGTCGAGGCGAACCGGGGCCAGATCATGTAGTTCCCCGATTATAATGCTCGCTGCAGTCAACCCTTAAACAGGCACCAACTCTTGATAAGTCCCACTAGTACAGATGTTGGTTGAGACCATCAACGTTACACATTAATATTCCTTAAAGGGTCAAAATCTCCTTCCAGATGTCGGGCCTGGAGAATAATGGAACGGATATTTTCAGACTGCTCCTGTCGTTGATCTGATGAGGGTTTCAGCTTGAAGATGGTTCTCCACCTTGGATACGTCTTGATCGTCTTCATTTTGCTCCATTTGATGAACACCGATT
>JAAZLZ010000185.1 GCA_012799075.1 Bacillota bacterium | reverse complement strand
CTGATTGAAGGATAAAGCTTGCCAAGGGAGGTGTGCAGCAAATGGGTTTTACCCCGGTTACCGATCAAGACCGGCAAGCGATGCTGGATGTACTAGGATTGGAGTCGGTGGAGGAGCTCTTTGAGGATGTGCCTCCGGAGGCCCGTTTCCAAGGGGAGCTGAATCTGCCTGAGCCGATGACGGAGGGGGTAGTCTGGCCCCACCTCCTCTCCCTTAGCAGTCGCAATGCCAATCTGGACGAGTATGCATGTTTTCGCGGCGCTGGAGCCTACGATCACCTGGTTCCCCGGGCGATCGGACACATCTTGAGCCGTTCGGAGTTTCTCACAGCCTACACGCCCTATCAGGCAGAGATCAGCCAGGGCGTGCTCCAGTCCATTTATGAATACCAATCGATGATTTGTTTGCTGACGGGCATGGATGTGGCCAATGCCTCCATGTATGATGGGCCGACGAGTCTTGCGGAAGCGGCCATCATGGCTTGCGGGGCAACGAAGCGCACCAAGGTGGTGGCGCCCACTACCATCCATCCCAACTACCGACGGGTGGTGGATACTTACCTGAGGAGCAGGGATTTAGAGCTGGTGGAAATCCCCGCGCCTGGCGGCGCCTTGTCCCTCGAGATCCTAAGAGATCATCTTGATGACCATGCCGCGGGGGTCCTTGTCCAGCATCCAAACTTCTTCGGCTGCTTGGAGCCGGTGGATGAGCTGGCCGAATTGGTCCATGGGGTCGGCGCCCTCCTCGTCAGCTGCGTTGATCCGATTTCCCTGGGGATCCTCAAGGCCCCGGCGGACTACGGAGCCGATATCGTGGTCGGCGAAGGACAGTCCCTGGGGAACCCCATCAGCTTCGGCGGACCTTACCTGGGCTTCTTTGCCACCCGGGATCAGCTGGTGCGCCGGATGCCGGGGCGGATCGCGGGGGCAACGGTGGACAACCAGGGCCGCAGGGGATTTGTCCTTACCCTGCAGGCCAGGGAGCAGCATATCCGCCGGGAGCGGGCCACTTCGAATATTTGCTCGAATCAAGCCCTAAATGCCCTGGCGGCCACGGTCTACCTGGCCCTGGTGGGGCCGGCGGGCCTTAAGGAAATCGCGGCCCAATGCGCCTGGAAGGCCCATTACGCCTGGGAGAAGATCACTGCTTTGGAGGGCTTTGAACCCATGTTCCAGAGGCCCTTCTTCAAGGAGTTTGCCGTCAAGTGCCTAGGGGATGTGGATAGAATCGACGATCATCTCCTGCAAAAGAAAATCATCGGGGGTTTGCCCCTTAGGAAGCTGTATCCGGAGATGGAGACGGGAATGCTGTTTTGTGTCACGGAGGCTCGCACTAAGGATCAAATCGACGCCTTGGTGTCGGCTTTAGGGGAGGTGTAGTCGTGGAACGCGCTCAGATACCTTTGTTGTTCGAGATGGGCTCCCCAGGCCGGGTGGGCTATCGGGTGCCGGAGTGTGATGTACCCCAAAAGCCCCTGGAGGAGCTTCTTGGTCAAGATGCCCTGCGCGAAGAGCCTCTGCCCTTGCCGGAGCTTGGCGAGTTGGAGGTGGTGCGCCACTTCGTCCAGCTTTCCCGCCGGAACCACGGGGTAGATGTGGGGTTTTATCCCTTGGGCTCTTGCACTATGAAGTACAACCCCAAAATCAATGAAGATGCGGCTAATTTGCCGGGGTTCGCCCGCTTGCATCCCTACCAGCGGGAGGATACGGTCCAAGGGGCCCTGCAGCTGATGTATGAGCTGGGCGAGTACCTGGCGGAAATCGCCGGGCTTCCCCGGGTGACCCTTCACCCCTCGGCCGGCGCCCACGGGGAGTTGACCGGGCTGTTATTGATTCGGGCCTATCATGAATCCCGGGGCGAGGGCGATGCCCGCCGGGAGATCATCGTGCCCGACTCTGCCCATGGGACCAATCCCGCCACGGCGGCCATGTGCGGCTTCACCCCCGTGGAAGTCAAATCCAATGGGCGGGGAGGAGTAGACCTGGCTGCTTTAGAGAAGCTCCTCGGGCCCCAAACGGCAGGTTTGATGCTCACCAACCCGAATACATTGGGGCTGTATGATGAGAACATTTGTGACATCACCCGGCTGGTCCACGAGGCCGGCGGCCTGGTCTATTACGATGGCGCCAACATGAATGCCAACATGGGCATTTCCCGCCCAGGCGACATGGGCTTTGACGTGGTCCATTACAATATCCATAAGACCTTCTCTACCCCCCACGGCGGGGGCGGCCCCGGGGCTGGACCCATTGCCGTCGGTGAGATCCTCGCGCCCTTCCTGCCTGTGCCGACGGTGGAAAAGGACGAGGCCGGGAAGTATTACCTGAATTATGACCTGCCCCAGTCTATCGGCCAGGTGAAGGGCTTTTACGGCAATTTCGGAGTTTTGGTCCGAGGGTATACCTATATCCGGATGATGGGCTCCCGGGGATTGCGGCGAGCCAGCGAGGATGCGGTGCTAAATGCCAACTATGTCTTTGAGCTCTTGAAGGATTACTTTGAGGTGCCTTATCCCCGCATCTGCAAGCATGAGTTTGTTCTGTCGGCCAAACCCTACAAGGATAAGTACGGGGTAAGGACCTTGGATATGGCGAAGCGTTTGTTGGACTATGGGGTCCATGCTCCGACGGTCTACTTCCCTCTGATTGTGGACGAAGCGTTGATGATTGAGCCTACGGAAACGGAGACCAAGGAGACCCTTGATGAATTCGTCAAGGCCATGATCGACATTTGCGATGAGGCGGCCCGGGACCCGGAGAAGGTCAAGACAGCTCCCCATAACACCCATGTGGGGCGGCTAGATGAGACCCGGGCGGCGAGGCAATTGGACCTGCGGTGGCGGGATCAATCGTGAGCAAAGAATGGCGCTTGCTCATTGACCAGCCGGCCCCCGCGTCTTGGAACATGGCAGTCGATGAGGCCATCATGACCATGGTGGGGCGGAAAGACTCACCGCCCACCTTGCGCATCTATGCGTGGCAGCCTCCAGGTCTTTCCCTCGGGTACTTCCAGCGATCCGAGGAAGTGGATTTGGCCGCTTGCCGATCGCAGGGGGTGGATGTGGTCCGCCGGCCAACGGGCGGCAGGGCCATCCTCCACGATCAGGAGGTAACCTACAGCTTGTCTTTGCCTGAGGACCTGCCTGGGCTTCCCCGGGGGGTCACGGAGGCATACCGGGTGATTGCCGGGGGATTGGTGCGGGGACTGCAGTTTTTGGGGGTCCCCGCGGAAATAGCCCCAGCCCCCCACGGCCCAGGCCGGCGGGGACTTGGCAAAACGGCCGCTTGTTTTGATGCCCCTTGTTGGCATGAAATCATTGCCCAGGGACGCAAGCTGGTGGGAAGCGCCCAAACCCGAAGGAGGAGGGCGGTGCTCCAGCACGGATCTATTCCCCTCAAGCTCCAGGCGGAAGAGTTGTTTGCCCTGCTGCATTTTGAGGACCCTAGGGAAAGGAGTCTTGGCCAAAGATATTTTGCGGCCAGGGCGATTTCCCTCGGTGAACTCTTGGGGTCCCCTGGGTTTGATCAAGTTTGGCCCCCCATTGTTCGGGGGCTGGAAGAGGAGCTGGGGGTTGCCTTCGATGGGGGTTTCCTCAGCCCCGCTGAAGAGAAGCTGGCTGACAAGCTAGTTCGGGAAAAATATGCAAATGAGAAATGGAATCTAGAAGGCCCCAGAGGAAGAAAGAAAGAGTAATTGGCTTTGTTTAGGGCCCGAAAGGGCTGCCTTCAGCCTTGCTTTGGGGAGAGAATATGGTAAACTATAAGCTAACTCTAATAGGATCAAAGCGATGAAGGGGAAAAGTAGGTGGGCTTGGAAGGTTCCAGAGAGCTGGGGATGGTGGGAGCCCGGCACCTAAGGGTCCGTCGAAGTTCTCCCTGGAGTTGTGGGGCTGAACCAAAGTAGGTCCCATCGGGGCTTCCGCCGTTACAAGGAAGGGGATATCGGTCCTGCACAGCGGGAGGTATCTGATAAAGTGGGCCCATTGGGCCAAGTCGGGTGGTACCGCGGGAATAGGCTTCCCGTCCCTTGTGGACGGGAAGCTTTTGTTATAAGGGGGGGATCAAATGGCCGTTGAAACAGCGTGGGTGGGGCGGTTGGTCAGCAGGGAGCACAAGAGGGAAGACACGGTCATTTCCGTTGGCAAAGCGACCATTGGAGGTCCGCATCTAACTGTCATCGCCGGACCCTGCGCGGTGGAAAGCCGGGAGCAGGTCCTCAATGCAGCCCGGCTAGTGAAGGCCTCAGGGGCGACTATTCTCCGGGGAGGAGCTTTCAAGCCCCGGACCAGCCCCTACAGCTTCCAGGGGTTGGGCAAGGAGGGGCTGGCCTATTTGGCGGAGGCTGGGCAAAAGACCGGCCTGCCGGTGGTCAGCGAAGTCATCGAAGCGGGCGATGTGCCCTTGGTCAGCCAGTATGTGGATATTCTCCAGATCGGCTCCCGGAACATGCAAAACTATGCCCTCCTCAGGAGGGTGGGAAAGAGCAGCCGGCCGGTGCTTTTGAAAAGGGGCCTGGCAGCTACTATGGAAGAGTGGCTTCTAGCCGCGGAGTACATCATGGATGCGGGGAACCCGGCGGTCATCTTGTGTGAACGGGGGATCCGCACCTACGAGACCGCGACCCGCAACACCTTGGATCTGGGGGCGGTGCCGGTGGTCAAGGCCCTCAGCCATCTGCCCATCATCGTCGATCCCAGCCATGCCACTGGAAACAGCGCCTATGTGCTGCCTTTAGCCAAAGCGGCCCTGGGGGCGGGGGCCGACGGCTTGATGGTGGAGGTCCATCCTTGTCCAAGGCAGGCCCTTTGTGATGGGGATCAATCCTTGTCCCCCGAAGAGTTTAAGGAGCTGATGGACCAGGTGCGAAGGCTGTCTGGCGCCCTGGGACGGGGGGTGGTGAAACCATGAACGTTGGCTATCTTGGTCCTCCGGGAACCTTCAGCCATGAGGCGGCCTTGCGGCATGTGGGGGATGGGCCGGGTTGCCTTTGTCCTTACCCCAGCATCCCTGCGGTTTTTGCGGCCCTTGAAGCCGGCCACATCCAGGCTGGGGTGGTGCCGGTTGAAAACTCCTTGGAGGGGTCTGTCGTCCAGACCATGGACTATCTGGCGGGGAGCACAGCCATTCAGGTTCGGGGGGAGGTGGTCATTCCCATTGAGCACTATCTGTTGGGATTGCCGGGGAAATCGACTCCCGTTGAGTTCATCACTTCCCATTCCCAAGCCCTGGCCCAGTGTCAAGGCTATCTGGCCCGCCGCTATCCCAACTCTAGGCTTGTGCCCGTCGAAAGTACTGCCAAGGCCGCCTCTACCCTTGCCCGCTTCTTTGGGCGGGCTGTAGCGGTGGGCCCCCGGGTGCTGGCCGACTTGTACCAGCTGGAAATCCTTGATGGACAAATCCAGGATGGTCGGGACAATTACACCCGATTCCTGGTGATTGGGACCCAAGATGCACTCCCCACCGGGGACGATCTCACTTCCATCGTTTTTGCCCCCCTGACCGACGGGCCGGGGGTCTTGCATGGCATCCTAGGCGAGCTGGCCCAGCGGGGCATCAATCTGACCAAGATCGAATCCCGACCGACCAGACGCTACTTGGGAGAATACTTGTTTTTTGTTGACCTCCAGGGCCACCGGTTGTGTTCGCCGACCCGGGAAGCTTTGGAGAAAGTGGGGGAAAGGTGCGATTGCTTTAAGATTCTAGGGTCCTATCCGCGGAACCGTTTTCCGGGAAAAGAAAGGGAAGGGAGGTCTGCCGGAGAATAATAATGGGATAATGGAAATGGAGTGATTATTTATGTCGGGCTGGTTTGAACAGGCTTGGTCTGAACTGGGGGATTTCATCTCGCCCCCGACGATCCTC
Source organism: Bacillota bacterium (assembly GCA_012799075.1). Classification (GTDB taxonomy): domain Bacteria; phylum Bacillota; class Limnochordia; order JAAZLZ01; family JAAZLZ01; genus JAAZLZ01. Next base: position 25,978 of record JAAZLZ010000185.1, on the reverse strand, counting down.
ATTGTCATCCGCACTTTAGCGAACATAGCTTTAATCTGGCTTGGCTCCCGCATCGTTCTTCGCTTCGCCACCAATGTGGTCGAGCGCTTGCTGCGCATTCAAGACAGGACGCCGGGAGATCCTCGCCGAGCGAAGACCTTAGGAGCTTTGGTGCAGAGTCTGCTCCGCTATCTCATCTGCTTCATTGCCGGGACGATGATTTTGCAGGAGCTGGGGATTGAAACATCGACCATTTTGGCCACCGCCGGGCTTGGTGGACTTGCCGTAGGCTTTGGCGCGCAAAACCTTGTGAAAGATGTCATAACCGGGTTTTTCATCCTTCTGGAGGACCATTTTGGCGTTGGCGATTACATCACTGCCGGGGGTCAAAGCGGAGTAGTGGAAGAGGTCGGCCTGCGGGTGACCAAGCTTCGGGATTTTGGCGGCGAGCTGCATATTATCCCCAACGGGTCAATTGATAGAGTGACTAATCATATGGGGCAGGGGATGCGGGTCCTAGTCAGAGTGACCATTCCTTACGAGGAAAGCCTCGAGCGGACGATGGCAACCCTAGAGAGTCTCTTTGCTGAGATGAAGCATCCGGACTTGGTGGAAGGCCCGAAGATCCTGGGGGTAAGCAATCTTGGGGATTCCGGGGTTGAACTTTTGGTTTGGGCCAGGGCTAAAGCTATGAGTCAGTGGTCAATGGAACGGGAGCTGCGCACCCAGATCAAGATGGCCCTCGATGAAGCAGGGATTGAAATTGGGTATCCCCATCGCTATCTTGTTTTCAATTCGGTCCAGGGGGGGGACCTGGCAGGCCCCCCCGCTAAGAACTAGTCTTACTGTTCAACGGAACGGTACTGTTCCCAATGGGCTTCGATCTTGGCCTCCTTGAGGAGCTCCCTGATCAGCTCATTGACATCTTTGGCCTGCTCGCGGCGCAAGGTTTCAGTGACTTGTTCCCGGACATCTTCCAAGGTGGCAGCCACCGCGACCTTCCGGTCGGTCACCAGGATGATGTGGCACCCGTAAGGGGACTTGACCACGCCGCTTAGCTGATTTGGCTCCAAGGCAAAGGCGGCATCGGCAAACTCCGGCACCATATCCGTCTTGCTGAAGAAGCCCAGGTCCCCGCCCTGGGCCTTGGTGCCCGGGTCGATGGACTTCTCAGCGGCGACGGCGGCAAAGTCGGCGCCGCCTTCCAGGTCCGCGAGGACCTCCTTGGCCGTCTCTTCCGAATCCACCAGGATATGGCTGGCCCGGACCTGCTCCGGCTGTCCCAGCTTGTCCTTATTTTCCTCAAAGTATTTTTCCACGTCTTCGTCGGTGACCACCACATCCTTCATGGTGAGGCGCTCTAGGATCGTCACCAGGTGCAGCTCTTCGATGAGCTGTTCTTCCTGCACCCCATACTGGGCCAGGACATTTTGATAAGTCTCCTCATCGGGGAAGTTGGCCTTAAAGAGGCTGAATTTCTCGTCGATCTCTTCTTCGGTGGGGGCCAGTCCCTCTCGTTTGCCCGCTTGCATGATCACGGTTTCCATGATTAGTTGGTCGAGGACCGCCGCACCCTTCTCTCGCTCCAACCGGGCATAGAAAACTTCCTTGGAGATGTCTTGACCGTTGACCGTCACAACCACATCTCCGCGGGCAGAGGCCCTGCCCTGCAGATTGAACCCGCCTAGGAGGCCCACCGCGAGGCCGAAAATCAAACAGGCCGCCAGGGCCCGTCGGTGGGGATTCAAGCCCGAAAACACTTCCCGCATTGGTTTCATCCAGCATGACTCCTTTTCTGTTAGTCTTTCGGCAGTACATTCGTCGCCCCGAAGGGAAATTCCTCGTAAGAATAGGTTGCAGTTGTAGGAATTTGGCCCAGTCATGGGCATGTTAGCGGGGAAAGGGGATTCATAGCGGCATGTCGAAGCCACAGGCAGCATGGCAGACTTGGGGGAATGCAGCATGGAGTTTCGTGTCGGTGATGTGGTCCGAATGAGGAAGGAGCATCCTTGCGGCAGCACCGAATGGGAAATTTTGCGTACGGGGGCGGACTTTCGGATCAAGTGCCTCGGCTGCGGGCGGGTGGTAATGCTCTCCCGGCCTAAGTTTGAAAAGGCAGCCAAGGGAATCACCAAGCGAGGAGCGGAAGAGTAGTGTTTTCATATGGAATCATCGGACTGCCCAACGCGGGGAAATCCACCTTATTTAATGCCCTCACCCGGGGGGCTGCTGCCGTGGCGGCCTATCCTTTTTGTACCATTGAACCCAACCTGGGGGAGGTGGCCATTCCCGACCCTCAGCTTGAAGCCATCGCGAAGGTCACTGAGCCTGAGAAGGTAACGCCGGCGATGATGCGGTTTGTCGATATCGCCGGGCTGGTCAGGGGGGCTAGCAAAGGGGAGGGGATGGGGAATCAGTTCCTCACCCACATCAGGGATGTGGATGCGCTCATCCATGTCCTCCGCTGTTTTCCCATCGATGATGTGAGCCATCCCGAGGGGAGTCTGGATCCCTTGAGGGATGCCGGCATCGTGGAGACGGAGCTTATCCTGGCTGATATCAGTGTTCTTGAGCGGCGGCGGGAGAGGCTGGCCCGCCTGCTGAAAACTGGGGATCCCAAGTATAAAATTGAGCTGCAGACAACCGATGAACTCATCGAACATCTCTACGATGAGCACCCGGCCCGCACCTTTGCCAAAGGGGGGGACCTGTCGGACCTATTGACGGGCAAACCGGTGGTTTATGCGGCCAACATTGCCGAGGAGTACGCGGCCAACCCGGAGGAAGATGCCACCTTCCGCCTGGTAAAGCAGTACGCCCAAGAACAGGGGGCCCAATCGGTTCCTGTCTGTGCAGCTTTGGAGGCGGAGCTCGCTGAGCTGCCCTGGGAGGAGCAGCGGGCCTTCCTTAAGGAGTTGGGCCTGGCCCGATCGGCCCTGGAGCGATTGGTGGAAGCTGGTTATCAGGAATCGGACCTGATCACCTTTTACACGGTGAAGGGGCCGGAAACCAGTGCTTGGGCCATTCCCCGGGGAACCTTGGCTCCGGCCGCGGCCGGTCGGATCCACACCGACATGGAGAAGGGCTTCATTCGGGCGGAAGTCATCAACTGGGCCAATTTAATTGAGATTGGCTCCTTTGCCGCAGCTAGGGGCAAAGGAACCCTTCGCCTGGAGGGACGGGACTACCAGATTCAAGATGGGGATGTGGTCTTGTTCCGCTTCAAGACCTAATCCTCTCCCGATAGACAAGATACGAATAAACGACGGACACAAGGGACGCACCGATGACAAACACCATTAACCCAATGAAGTTGCCCGGCGGCGGAAGGAATGCGGTTGCAAGCCCTCCGATGCCGCCCCCGACCCACAACTTGCCGGCCATCTGGTGGGTCTTGGTCCAAACCTCTTCATCAGCCAGGGTCCAAGGGGTCCGAATCCCGACGAAGTAGTTGAACGCCAATCGGGGCATGATGCCGCCGAACAGGATGAATAACAGGCTAATGCCAAGTTGGACAAGGAGTGGAATGTTCACCTGGCGGCCTAGGCTGACCATCAAGATCAACGTCTGGAGCAAGAGCAAGAACAAGGTGATGCCCCAGCGGATGAGCTGGTAAGGTCCCCGGAAGCGGGGATAGTTCTCCTTCTTGGGGTCGATGCGGGGCAAAAGTCCCATGAGGATGTAGATGGCCAGGGCCAACAGCGGCAGCCCGAAGGCTCCCCAGAAGGGTGTGGTATATCCGTCCACCTCCCCCCGGATGTTCCAGTGGAAGGGCACCCTTGTCGGCAGATCCGGATAGACAAAGGCGCCGACGATGAAGATGACCAGCAGCAGGAAAATCATCGCCCAATCGGTCATGGTCCGCCACGCTCCTCATCAAATTTAGTCGATACATATATTATGCGCCTGATGGGAGACTTCCTTTCCTTAGCAGCGGCCTGATCTTGGTCAGTGTAGGTTTGTTGCCAAGCACTAGGTCCGATGATATAATTAACCTGCAACCCTGCTCCGGCTATTAGGCCGGGGCCTTATGTCCATGGGGAGGAGGTGACCTTTGGTGCGACCCTATGAGATTATGCTTGTCCTCGATCCGGAGCTCGATCAAGAAGAGGCGATGGAAGCCCTGCTGCAGAGGCTGCAGGGGGTGGTGACGGATGGGGGCGGAGAGATTACCAAAAAGGACCCATGGGGCAAACGTCGTTTGGCCTATGAAGTCCGGGGCAACACCGAGGGGTACTACGTGGTGATGAACTTCCGTTCCGAAAGCTCAGTGGCTCAGGAATTGGAACGGGTGGTCAAACTCACCGACGGGGTCATTCGCCACTTATTGGTACGACTTGACGAAAAATGAGCCAATAAGGAGGGCGGCTCGAAGTGAACAGGATTGTTTTGGTAGGCCGACTGGTGGCGGATCCGCAGCTTCGCTTCACCCAATCAGGCATTGCAGTGGCTAACTTCCGGCTAGCCGTGGATCGGCCTTTTGCCAATCAACAAGGAGAACGGGAAACTGACTTCATTGATGTGGTTACTTGGCGCAGGCTTGCGGAGACTTGTGCCAACAACCTGGGGAAAGGGCGGCTGGTGGCCGTTGACGGCCGTTTGCAGATCCGTTCTTACGAAGCCCAGGACGGTACGAGGCGACAAGCAGCGGAAGTCGTCGCCGATACCGTGCAATTCTTGGACTGGCCCCGTGAAAGCGGAGCCCCAGAGAGCCCTGATGAAGGGGCTTCCTTGGGGACGGAGGATGACCTGCCCTTCTAGGGGCCATTAGAGGAGGGAAGGATTTGGCAGTACGAGACAGACGGTCTAGAAGACGCGGCCGGCGAAGAAAGGTATGTATTTTCTGTGTCGATAAGGTCGCCGCTGTCGATTACAAAGACACCGGCAGGCTGCGGCGTTTCATAACAGAAAGGGGCAAGATTCTACCCCGGCGAATCTCGGGGAACTGTGCTCGGCATCAAAGGCAGCTGACTGCCGCGATTAAGCGGGCAAGGCAGGTTGCTTTGCTGCCCTTCACAGTCGAGTAGCCCCTAAACTTCATGTTGGCCAGTAATGGGAGGTAAGCCGCAGGGTTTACCTCCTAGCCTTATCCAAACCTCGCAACTACCCGCGACATAGCTCCCGTGGCATTATTTGCAGTCATAGCCAAGGAGGATAAGATTTGAGCTGCGTGGAAGTAGAAAGAGTCAAGTCTTAGAGGGGAGAGGGTGGGAATTGTCCAAACCGGAATTGGACATCGCCCGCAATCTAAGGACGGTAGAATGGCTAAAGGCGGAACTGGTCGGAAGCCTCGCCGGTTTATTCAAGGCATTGATCGGGAGCAGCGAGGACCGCATCCTCGATGCCTTGGCGAACATGATCCTGGCCAGCTATATCCTGGCTAAACGACTTGGTTTTTCCTTCTCCCGGCTGGGCACTAGAGTGGAAAACAAGATTAAGGCTAATATCGAACAGGGCCATGAGATCGAACGGTGGTACGGTGATTTTTCTGCCCTGCTTCATTATTTGGAGAACGACAAGAGGTGAGCCCCATTGCCGCGGCGCTATGATACCCGCTCCATCACGGAAGGGGCGATGTTGGCAGCTATTACCGTCGTCTTATCATTCCTGGGAGCTTATGTTTTCCCTTATATCTTCTTTATCGTCCCGGTCCCCTTGATCATTTTGGTGTACCGGCATGGACTACGCTTGGGGATCCTGGTGACGGTGGTTTCGGCCATCCTGGCGGGACTTCTGATCGACATCATGACGACGGTGGTCCTTTTGCTCGTGTTGGGGCTGGTGGGCATTTCCATTGGCGGCGCTCTGCGGGAGAAGCTGGCTCCCCAGAAAGTGTTCGCCCTAGGCGTTGCCGCATCCTTGATCGCTTATGTCCTTTTGCTGTTCTTCTCCCAAGCCCTTTTTCAGGTCAACGTCGTCGATTTATTGATGGATTCCTTCCGGCAGTCCATCGATCAGGTAACGGCTCTGTACAGCAAGATGGGCATGTCGGAAGAACAACTGGGCGAAGCACGGTCGATGATGGAGAACATGATGAACCTGGTCCGAACGGTCCTCCCCGTCACGTTTCTTTTGTCAGCCATCGGCCTGGCCTTTGTCAACTATTGGCTGTCCCGCTCCATCTTAGGGCGTTTAGGCAGCAAGATTCCTTGGTTTCCACCTTTCCGCAATTGGCGGTTTCCCTGGTATTTGGCTTGGGGCTACATCCTTGGTCTAGGCCTGCCCTTGATTTCGTCTGAAGGAATCTTGTTCGCGGTGGCCACGAATCTCCAAATCTTTTTTACTTACGTGTTCATGGTCCAGGGCTTGGCCGTTCTTTGGTTTTTCTTCGATGAGTACGGGGTGAGCCGCTTTTTGCGGGTTTTCATCCTGATCTTGATTTTTCTGCCCCGGTGGCCCCTGAGCACCTTGATTGTGTGGACGGGAGTCATCGATACCTGGCTAGACATACGCAAGCTGGAACAGATGAAATAGGGCATCTAGGAGGGGAGACAATGCAGGTTATCTTGGTGCAGGATGTAAAGAACCTGGGCGAAAGCGGTGACGTGGTCGATGTGGCCGATGGGTACGCCCGAAACTATCTCTTTCCCCGGGGTTTGGCCGTTCCCGCTACGGAGGGGAAGCTGCGTCAGGTTAAAACCCGGCAGGCCGCGGAGGAGCAGCGCCGGGAAAGGGAGGCCGAAGAGGCCGCTAAACTGGTTGAGCTTTTAGATGGAGGACGGGTTGAGGTCCTTGCCAAGTGTGGTGAAGGGGGGCGCCTATTCGGCTCTGTAACTTCCGCCGATATTGCCGCGGCCATCAAGAAGCAGTATAAGCGGGAAGTGGACAGGCGGAAGCTGGAGCTTGCCGAGCCCATCAAAGCTATTGGGCCCCATGAAGTCACCATCAGGGTTTATCCGGGCATGACGGCCGCAATTACCGTCGAGGTCAAGGAGGCAAAGTGATTTGCCCATGGAGTGGGTGGAAAAGGGGATACTATCGATGAAGGGGTTATTTGGCAGACTAGGGCGAAAGAAAGGACCGCCGGCAAGGACAAGGCCGCCGGAAGAAGATCAGCTGCAGCGGCAAGTGAGCGCCTTGTTTACTTTGCTGGGGAGCCTTTACGGACCGGACAGGCTGGTCCTTAAGGCCAGCAAGCTCGGGGCTTTAAATCTTATTCGATCATCATCCCTGGGGGAACGGGTATTGGCCCTGCAGCGCCTTGTCTTTGAAGACCCGAATATCGATGTGGTTCCCTCAAAACGAGAAATCCCCTCCCTCCTGAATGAAGTGGAAGAGGAAATTGCCGATCTTTTGGCCCGCAAGACGGTGGAGGACAAGCTGGAGCGGAAAATCAATGAAAAGATGCAGGAGCGTCATGAGGAGTACATACAGGAGATTAAGCTCCAGGTCCTTAAGGAAGACAGCCCGGACAATGCCCAAACCCTGCGGAAGTACGCTGAACTGGAGAAATTGGAGCAGCGGCAGTTGTCCCGGCCGGCTTCCGAGCTTTTGCGTCCCGATCGATTAGAGGATGTGGTGGGGCAGGAACGGGCCATTAAGGCCCTCCTGACCAAACTGGCATCGCCCTATCCCCAGCATGTGATTTTGTATGGACCTCCCGGAGTGGGCAAGACTACCGTAGCCCGCCTTGCCCTCCAGTATGCGAGGGAGCTTCCCCATACGCCCTTTGCCAAGGATGCCCCCTTTGTTGAGGTGGATGGAGCAACCCTGCGCTGGGATCCCCGGGAAGTGAGCAATCCCCTGTTGGGGTCGGTGCATGATCCTATCTACCAGGGTGCTCGGCGAGAGATGGCCGACGGGGGGATTCCGGAGCCCAAGCTGGGCTTGGTGACGGAGGCCCATGGCGGAGTCCTCTTCATCGATGAGATCGGGGAGCTGGATCTGCTCCTGCAAAACAAGCTGCTGAAGGTCTTAGAGGACAAGCGGGTGAGCTTTGAGTCCGCGTATTACGATCCCGATGATCCCCAGGTGCCCAAGTATATTAAAGTTTTATTTGATAAGGGCGCTCCGGCGGACTTTATCCTCATCGGGGCGACAACCTGTCAGCCGGAAGAGATCAATCCGGCCCTTCGGTCCCGCTGCGCGGAGATTTTCTTCGACCCCTTGACGCCAAAAGACATCGAAAGGATCGTCTGCGAAGCAGCCGAGCGCCTGGGGGTTGAACTGGAAGACGGGGTGGCTGAGCTTATTGCCCAGTACACCGTGGAAGGGCGCAAAGCAACGGGATTGCTGGCCGATGCTTATGGCCTGGCCCTATTTAACTCAGAGGGGTCAACGCCAATGATCGGTTTGGAGGAGATCGGAGAAGTCATCAGCTCCAGCCGCCTGTCCCCGTATGTCAGGGTGAAGGGGAGCGATGAGCCGGAAGTCGGCAAGGTATTTGGCCTTGCGGTCAGCGGTTTTTTGGGCATGGTCCTGGAGATTGAGGCGGTGGCTTTCCCGGCCAGGGGCGAAGGGAAGGGCAGCATTCGCTTTAATGAGACCGCCGGGAGCATGACCAAAGACTCGGTGTTCAACGCGGCATCCATGGTCCGGGCCCTGACGGGTCGGGACCTGGCGGATTACGACATGCATGTCAATGTCATTGGCGGCGCCCATATCGACGGTCCGTCCGCCGGAGCTGCCGTGGTGGCGGCGATCATTAGCGCCGTCCAAGGCATTCCGGTCCGTCAGGATGCAGCCGTCACGGGGGAGATCTCCATCCGGGGAAAGATGAAGGGTGTGGGGGGAATCCAGGAGAAGATTTACGGTGCGCGCCAGGCGGGACTGAAAAAAGTGATCATTCCCGCGGAAAATGCGGCCGATGTCCCCCCGGGGCTCCGGGGCATCGAAGTGGTGGCGGCGGCCCGTGTGGAAGAAATGCTCGATCAGCTGCTGGTGGGTTCCTCGGGGAGCAAACAGACCCGGCAAAAGCCCCTGGTTCCTTCCCGCCGGGCCATTAACGGCTGAACATGGCGAGGCCGGCGACCCTTAAAGGCGAGTCTGGAACAAGCCTTTTGGGAATTCAGGGGTCAACCGGCCTCTTGTTGGAGAGACCGGAGGCTATCTTTGTGGTTGGTGAGGCTTTATGCCTGGTCCATCGAGACCCTGTTTGCGTTAGAAACCAAGCGGTGACCAGCGAAACGCACCAGACCACAAGACATCACCGGCCTCTCGCTCATTATTATGATCCTCTTCCAAAAAAGTAGACCTGGAAGGTTTAGGCAGGTGTGGGATGAATGGTTATCGGTGCTTCGACCCGGGTTGTGGGCATCATCGGCTGGCCGGTCAAACACAGCCTTTCCCCCGCCATGCACAATGCTGCCTTTGCCGCCATGGAGCTCGATTGGACTTACGTGCCCCTGCCGGTAAGGCCGGGGGATCTCCCCCGGGCGGTCAAGGGTCTGTTGGCCCTGGGCTTGGCCGGGGCCAATGTCACCATACCCCACAAAGAAGAGGCCCTAAGGCTCATGGATGATGTTGCCCCCGGAGCCGGCCTCATCGGGGCCGTCAATACCATCGCAAGGGCAAATGGGCGGTTGGTAGGGCACAATACCGATGGCATCGGTTTTTTAAGGTCCCTGGAGGGGAAGTGGTCGCCCCGGGGAGAGACGGTTGTCATCCTGGGAGCCGGGGGCGCGGCCCGGGCTATTGCCATCCAGCTGGCCCTAGCAGGGGTTGGAAAGATCCATTTGATCAACCGCACCCTCCCCAGGGCTTGCCGCTTGGCCGACGAGATCCAAGAGCGGATCGAGGTTTGGGCCCGGGGATATGATTGGACTGCCCGAGGTTTAGATCAGATCATCGGCTCTAGCTCCCTCCTCGTCAATGCCACCGCCTTTGGCATGGGTGATGAAGAGGAAACCCTGTTTCCCTGCCAGTGGCTTGATGCCAAGACGGTCGTTTGCGATATCGTCTACACGCCTCGTTTGACGGGCCTGCTTAAGGGCGCCGCGGGCCGGGGCTGTGCGACGGTGGATGGATTGGGGATGCTCCTCCATCAAGGGGCAGCCGCGCTGGAGATCTGGACCCGAAGACCCGCCCCCCTGCCGGTGATGGCCAGGGCCCTAGAGGATGCCTTGCAGGGCTCTTAAGTGGGGACCGCGGCTGACTTATTAATCCTTTTCATGACACATATAGTATCAGCAGAAGGCATTGCAAGGAGGAGTCGGGGTTGACGGATAAGTTGCGGGTGGCAGTACTGTTTGGAGGTCGCTCTGGGGAGCATGAGGTGTCCTTGCAATCGTCTGCCGCGGTGTTGGCCAACTTGGATTGCCGGGCATACGAAGTCATGGCCATCGGCATTGCTAAAGACGGCCAGTGGTGGCTTTGCCCTCCTGAAGGAGGGCCCCGGGAAGGCCGCTGGTGGGAGGGCGCCCGGAGGGTTGCTCTTTTACCCATCCCCGCGGAGGGACGACTTTACTTTCTTGATGAGGGCAAGTGGGGTCCCAAGGTGGACGTTTTCATGCCGATTCTCCATGGCCCCATGGGGGAAGATGGAACTGTCCAAGGCTTGCTGGAGCTGGCCGGCGTCTCCTACGTGGGGGCGGGGGTGACCGGATCGGCGGTCGGCATGGATAAAGACATCATGAAAAAGGTGTTCCAGGCGGCAGGCCTGCCTACACCTAAGCATATGACCATGAGACGCAAGGAATGGGAGCAGGACCCGGAAGGATCGGCAGCTAAGATCATGGCGGCAATTGGTTTTCCTTGCTTTGTCAAGCCCGTGGCCCTGGGAAGCAGTGTGGGGATCAGCATGGCCAAGGACAAAGGGGAGCTCATCAAGGCCATGGAGCTGGCGGCCAAGTATCATCACCGGATCCTGATCGAAGTCTCGGCGGCTCCCTGCCAGGAGGTGGAGTGTGCTGTACTGGGGAATGAGTCCCCAAAAGCCTCTATCCTTGGAGAGATTGTCCCCGGGGGACATTTCTATGATTACCGGGCCAAGTACATCGATGATAATTCCCAGCTCATCATCCCCGCCAGGCTTGCGCCTGCGACGGCGGCAAAGGTGAGGGAGCTGGCCGTTCGGGTCTTCCAAGCCGTTGATTGCATGGGCATGGCCCGGGTTGACTTTTTTGTTCGTCCCGACGGGTCCGTCCTTGTCAACGAGATCAACACCATCCCCGGCTTCACCAGGATCAGCATGTATCCGAAGCTATGGGAGGCGACAGGACTCGGCTTTTCGGGTCTCCTTGACCGGTTGATTGAACTTGCCTTGGAACATCACCGGGAGAAGGGCCGCTCCGCCCTTTTCTATGAAGATGAGACATGACCCATTTCGTTTTGCGGGCAGGCCTGTTAATCCTTTGGCACCTTTCCTTCCGGCACCACTGCCTGCAAGGGGCGGTCGAGGCCTTTGGGCCCATCGAAGCCCATCTGATCCGCTTTAAGGGGCTAATGGCCCTCCATTTGGTCATGGGGCTGTTTCTGGGATGGTGGTGGGTTTCCGCCTGGTCCTTTGTCCTTAAGGAAAAACAAACTGATCCAAGCTCGGGACGGCGGAAACAGAAGACCAAAGCGGCTCTTTAGGGCCCATCTCTCAGGTCTTGCCACTGGCGGGATTTGGTGATCATGGGGACTAGCTGATATGATGGAAGAAAGAGAAAGCAGTCAAAGGAGGACTGATCATGAGGGCGAGCTCAAGTAAGACGACACTTGTGGAAGGTCGGCAAGCCCGTCACCCTATTCAGGTCTCAAGGGAATTACTTGAGCTTTATCAACCCGCGTTAGGTCCAATCGCGACGATTCTCTGGTTGAATATTCGCTGGCTGGCTGAGCTGGATTCAGCGGAGGACTTGATGGAAACGCTCCATTTTTACACCGGGTTGACGAAGGAGCAAATCGACGCCGGCTGCCGGACCCTAGTGGCTTCGGGACTGTTGGATATTCTCGACGATGGAACCCATGTGGTTAACGATCCCTTAAGCGAGGCGGAATTCGTCCGCTCCTTTCCCGAAGGTTTAGCGGCGGCCAAGGATGAATCTTTAGATGAGTCCTTGCCCGAGGAAATCAAAAACGACGATTTGCAGGCCGTCCTTAGCATTTACCATAAGAAGGTGGGCCTTTTGGGTCCGGTTCAGTATGAGAAGCTCCGCTCGTGGGTTGAGGAGAAGGGAATGAGCGCGGATGTGGTGGCCTTAGCCATCCACGAAATGGCTCGCAGCGCTCCAACTCCCCGCATCCAGTATCTAGAGGGGATCCTCAGGAACTGGTACAACGATGGAGTTCGCACCATGGGCGATATGATTAAGCGGAAGAAGTTGACCAGGGCTGCCGGCAAGGGGAAGGCGGCCGGGGAAAGCTACGAAGGCTGCCCCAATGCAGGTGCCTACAAAACGGTGCAGCCCGACCTGATTGAACGCTGGAAGGAGCTTTATCCTGATGAATGTGGCAGCTAGGGACCAGCAGGTCAGTTTCGTCCCATGTGACTTAGATGCCGAACGCAGGGTTTTAGGCATCCTTATCCGTTATCCCGACAAGATCGACGAGATTGCCGACTTTTTAGAGGACAGCTTGTTCTACGATCCGGCCCACCGGAAGATTTTCCGGGCCATCCGGGAGCTTTACCAAACCCGGGGCAAGATCTCTTACACCCAAATTTACAGCAAGCTGCGCAAAGATAAGGAGTTAGAAGCTCCAGAGGAGCTTTTGATCGGGCTGACCCAGTCCTTCATCAGCCAGGCGGAGCTGAGGCCCAGTGCCGAAGTCCTGCGGGAGAAGGCGGGGAAGAGGCGGATTCTTCAAGCATCTCATAAGATCGAAGAGATGATCCTCCTGGAAACGGAGGAGAACCTGACTGCCTACCAGGCCAAGGCCCAGGAGCTCATCTTTCAAGCGGCAAGTGTGGACGGCGCCGAGGGGGAAATTGCCAAAGATCTCCTGGCTGTCCTTAATAAGTGCTTCGTTAATCTCATTGCCCGGCGGGAAGGGAAGACTTCCCATGGACTGACGGTCCGCTTCCCGTCCATTGACGTATTGACGACGGGATTCAAGAAAAAAGACCTGATTATCCTCGCGGCCAGGCCCAGCATGGGAAAGACCGCGATGGCGCTCAATTTTGCTGTGAATGTGGCCAAGCGGAGCATCCCCGTCTTGATCTTCAGCTTGGAAATGGATGATGAGCAAATCGGCGATCGGCTGGTCATCAGCGAACTTTTCCGCTATCAATCCGAGGATCCCATTTCGGCCTTTGATTACAACACCAAGCTTGGGGATGACGACTTTATCAAGACCCAAAGCGTCTTTAGCGAACTGTATGACTTGCCCATCAAGATCGTTGACAAGCGGGGGCTCAGCGTAGGGGAAATTCGGGCCATTGGCCGGAAAGTGAAGAGTCAATGGCCCGACCTTGGGCTGGTGATCATCGACTATCTCCAGCTCATCCGGCCCCCGAACGATGACCGGCGCAATTGGGCCCTGGTGGTTGGCAGCATCGTCAGGGAAATCAGGGATTTGGCCGGCGAACTTGATTTGCCCATCATTCTCCTTTCCCAGTTGAACCGGGGAGTGGAGAGCAGGGAGAACAAGCGGCCCATGTTGTCGGACCTTCGGGACAGCGGCAACATCGAAGAATACGCGGACGTGGTCATGTTTCTGTATCGAGATGATTACTACTTTCCCGAACAAGCGGTGGAGAAGGGAACGGCAGGGCAAGTGGAGGTCATCATCGCCAAACAGCGCAAGGGCCCGACGGGCAAAGCCGTCCTGCGCTGGGTTCCTGAGTACACTCGCTTTATCGATGAAACCAATCGGGAGGAAGTCTAATGGATTTGTTCATCCAGATGGAGCGGGTCAAGCTTCGTTTCATTGCCGCCTATGAGCGGCTCCTGGAGGAAGGCCAAATCTCCGAGGCTGAAATGGAAGGGGTCATCCAACTAATCGATCAGATGGAGCGTATGGACCGGGAGGAATTTGCGGCCCGGCTGGCTAAGCTGCGGCCCCTGGAGACGGGGGATTAGGTCATGTCCCAGGTGATCCTTAGGAAAAAAGAGGCTCTCCCCTTCCTGGGGATTGGGCTATTGATCATGGTTATCGGCAGCCTTTACTTATGGGGTCCCTGGTCCCTCAAAGAGGTGACTATTTGCCATGGCGCCGAGGAGATTTACCTGCGCACCAGGGGGCGCACCGTGGCCGATGCCCTAGAGGCCGCCGATTTGGTTTTGGATGAGGCGTATGACATCTTTCCTTCCCTCGCTGAACCCCTGCAAAAGCAGACCTTGGTGGAGATCCTAGCTCCCAGCGAAGTCGTCGTTGCCGTTGATGGAAAGGAGTGCTCCGGCCTTACCAAGGGGGCGCCCGTCAGGGATATCCTCGGGAGCCTGGGGGTGGAGCTGGGACCGTTGGATCGGGTTGAACCGAACCTGGACGTTTACATCGCGGAGCCGTCTTTGCTGGTGGTCACCCGGGTGCGGCAAGAGGAGGTTATCGAAGAGGCGCCAATCCCTTTTGCTTCCCGGGAGAAGAAGGACCCGGACTTGGAAAAGGGCAAAAGGAAGGTTGTTCAACAAGGGCGGGAAGGAATCAGGGCCAATACGGTTAGAATAACCTACGAGGATGGCCGCCTTGCTTCCCGGGAGACGGTGGCCACCCGGGTGGTGCGTTCGCCCCAAGACAAGATAACTGCCGTGGGCACCAAGATCGTCATTCGGACGCTGGCTTCTCCCCAAGGAGCCATCCGGTATCGGGAAGCCATCGACATGGAAGCTACCGCCTACTATCCGGGACCGGAAAGCACCGGCCAGTGGGCCGACGGCTTTACCGCAACGGGCGTGCCGGCAGGTTATGGAGTTGTTGCTGTCGATCCCAGCGTGATCCCTTTGGGGACCATGCTTTACATACCGGGCTACGGGATCGCCGAGGCCGCGGATGTGGGCGGAGCCATCAAGGGGCGTCGGATAGACCTTTGCTTTGATACTTACCGGGAAGCCATTCACTTTGGGCGCCAGCGGTTGACTGTTTACGTGTTGGAGTAGGAGGGGGTTAATGCCAGGCGATGTGGTAGTACCCAGGAATACCAGGAGCATCCTGGAGAAATACGGTCTGCAGCCCAAGAAATCCCTGGGGCAAAACTTTCTGATTGACCGCAATATTCGTGATAAGATTATTGATGCGGCGGCCATCACCCAAGA
Source organism: Bacillota bacterium (assembly GCA_012799075.1). Lineage (GTDB taxonomy): Bacteria > Bacillota > Limnochordia > JAAZLZ01 > JAAZLZ01 > JAAZLZ01. The sequence goes on along the minus strand of JAAZLZ010000185.1, from coordinate 10,886 downwards.
CGATGTGGTCTTGGAGATCGGCCCCGGGGTGGGCACCCTGACTGAAGAGCTGGCCCGCCGGGCGGCCCGGGTCACCGCGGTGGAGCTGGATGGGGGCTTGGCCCAAGTCCTCCGGGACAGACTGCCGTCGGAGCGGGTCTGGGTGGTGGAGGGGGATGTCCTTGCTTTGGAGCCCCCGGCTCTTGTGGGGGAGGTGTCCCCCAAACAACGGATAAAAATCGTGGCTAACCTCCCGTACTACATCACCAGCCCCATCATTTTCCACTTCTTGGAGTGGAAACGGTGGGAGATGATGGTCATCATGGTTCAAGAGGAAGTTGGGGAACGGCTGGTGGCCGGACCGGGCACCAAGGCCTATGGTGCTTTGTCTGTGGCTGTTGCCTTGCATGCCCGGGCTGAGGTCCTGTTTAAGGTGTCCAGCCGGGTCTTTTGGCCCCGGCCCCAGGTGGGTTCGGCCGTGGTGCGTCTTGTTCCCCGGGACGACTTTGGGGTGGACCCGAAGGAGTGCTCTCCCTTGGTTCGGGCGGCCTTTGGCCAGCGGCGCAAGACCCTGGCCAATGCCTTGTCCGCTGCCCCGTGGAACCCGTTGAGCAAGGAGGAGACGGAAAAGGTCCTCCTGAGCGCAAGGATCGATCCTGTCCGACGGGGTGAAAGCCTCACCCCGGAGGAATTTGTCCGTCTATGGATGGAGTTCCAAAGGGTGGGGAAAATTCAAGATGTTGCGGGCAGGAACGGGGACTAGGCGGGAGGAATCTAGGAGCAGTCCTGTGAAAGGCGTTGAAGCGGAGGATGGACTATTTTATCAGCCCCAGCAAAGGCCGATTGACCTTTGACCAAATGTTTGACGATATCGTGGCCTACATCCAGTCCAATCCCGAGGACAAGTACAAGCTGATCATCGGGACCGACTCCCAAAGCCGCGATGATGTCTGCTTTGTCACCGCGGTCATCATCCACCGGCAGGGGAAAGGCGCCCGGTATTATTATTGCCGGGACCATCAGTTCATCGGACACAGCCTTCGTCAGCGGATCTATTACGAGACGGCCCGCAGCTTAGGAGTGGCCAGCCGCATCGCCGATCGACTGGCCCGCAACGGCCAAGGCGATTTGGATCTGGAGATCCACTTGGATGTGGGCGAAAAAGGCCGGACGAAGGACCTCATCCGGGAAGTGGTGGGCATGGTTGTGGGCAGCGGCTTTGATGCCCGCATCAAGCCCGAATCCTTCGGGGCCAGCAAGGTCGCGGATAAGTACACCAAGTAGGGCACCCTTCCCTTCCCCAGACAGTATCATATAGCATAGGCTTTCGTCTGGGGGGCTGGTCCATGGCCGATCAAGCAGAGCTTATCATTAACGGACGACACGTCCGCCCTAGGGGAGGACTGCGCCGGCATGCGGAGGGCCCTTTCGTTCCCCTTCAGCATGTGGCTCCCCGCTTAGGGGGCGGGGTGGCTTCCTCTGATCGGGGTCCTGTGCTAACGGGTCAGGGCAGGGAGTGTCCCTTGGCAGGGACGGGCTTCCAGGAAGGGGACTTGTATTTTGCTCCTCTCCCCCTTGTAGCCAGGTTTTTCGGGGCAGGATGCTACTGGGACCAATCCAGCAACACCTGGGTATTAGGTCAGGAAAATCCCTTGCTGCGGGGGAAGTCGATTCTGCTCGATCCGGGTCATGGGGGGCAGGATGCGGGAGTCAAGGGACTCTACGGCTGTGAGGAACAGCTGAACATGGATTTGGCCCGCCGACTGCAGCGCCTGATTGAACTGGGGGGCGGCCTTGGCCTTTTGACCCGCCTGGAAGGGGAGAGCTGCACTACCCTAAAGCGCATTGAAGCAACGCGTTCCTTCCAGCCTCTCCTCCTCGTATCCCTGCATCACAACAGCTCCTTTGATCCTGGGGATAATGGCACGGAAACCCTTCATAACGGCCGCTGGCCCTCATTGCGTCTTGCCCGCTGCATCCACGGGGAGCTGGTGGCAGAAATTTCCTCTTACGATCGGGGCGTGAAGGAGTCAAACCGGTCCCTGCTGCGAGAGCTTGAGGTGCCCGCCGCCTGGGTGGAATTGGGTTTCCTTTCGAATCTCCAAGATGAGGCGTTGGCCCTCCAAGCGTCCTTCCGTCAGCGGGCGGCGGCCGCCATTTACCGGGGCATTCTCGCTGCTTTGTCATAACTGTATATTCCTCTTTAGTCCGTCCCCAGGGCCCTTTGGGAGCCCTGGGGATTTTTCATGCCGCGGATTTAGCGAAATTGACTTGACACCATTTCATAGCCTCTGATATAATTATCGTTTACACTTGACAGGCCTGGTAACTCTATGCTAAAATAGATCCGGAATATGTCCGGAAAGAAGGTGGTCGAGTGTCCAAGCAGCAGAACGTCCTCGCCGAGATCAAGAAAGACCTGGATTCGTGTGTGGGAAAGAAGATTAAACTGCGGGCAAATCGTGGCCGTAGGAAGGTTATCGAGGCAGAGGGGATTCTCGAGAAGACCTACCCAAAAGTCTTTGTGGTCTACCTTGATAAGCAGAATGCGGTCCGCCGCCTGTCATACACTTACGCCGACGTGCTGACGGAGACAGTCGAGTTGATGGTTGGCGACACTCGGATCGGCATGGTGGAGACAGCCTAGTCTATCCTTCCCCCATCTTCTTGAATCGCCCTGGAGCTTCCCTCCGGGGCTTTTTTTATGCTCTCGCCCGACCGGTTCGGGTCGATGGACCCATGTTCCACACCACCCTTCCCAGCCGGGAATATATAGATATTAACGAACAGGGGTACTGGCTTGGGGGGAGTGGGAATGGAATATGAACTTACCCGGAAGGTAAGAACATCCATCCTCGACCGGAAGAATGTGGTCGGGGTGGGCGTGGGCTTCAAGCATGTGGGAGGAGAACGGACAGATCAGCGGGCCGTCCTGGTCTTTGTCAAGAAGAAGGAGCATGTCAATCGGCTCCATCCCCGGGACTTGGTGCCGCAAGAACTGGGCGGCGTGGTCACCGATGTCATCGAAGTGGGAGAGATTGTTCTCCATGCGAGCCGCATCGAGCGGAGCCGACCCGCCTTTCCGGGGATGAGCATCGGCCACTATCGGTCCACCGCGGGCACCCTTGGTGCAGTAGTCAAGGACCGCCGGACGGGAAAGCTCCTCATCTTGTCCAACAACCACGTTCTGGCCAACATGGAGGGGGGCGCCGGCGGGCGGGCCCGGATCGGAGATGACATCCTCCAGCCGGGGCCATATGACGGCGGGCGGGCCCCAGGAGATGTCATCGGCCATCTTTACCGCTTCACGGCCCTTAGGACAGATTCTTCCGAGCCTAGCTGCAGGGTGGCCCGGAGCCTGGCTGACAAAGCCAACCGGCTGCTCCAGGTGGCTTTCCCCGGGTATGAACTCCGGCTCTTTCGGAGGCAAAGCGAACCGAATCTAATCGATGCCGCCCTTGCCCTGCCCGTAGAGGAGGACTGGGTCAGGAAAGAGATTATGGAGCTGGGGGCGCCGACGGGGGTGGCGGAGGCTAAGGTGGGCCAGCGGGTGCAAAAAAGCGGCCGGTCCAGTGGTTTGACCAGGGGAGAAATCGTGGCGGTGGATGCCTCCCTGGTGGTGAATATGGGGGAGGTGGGGGAGGCCCGCTTTGAAGATCAGTTGGTGGCGACCAACATGAGCCAGCCGGGCGACAGTGGGTCTTTAGTCCTCGATGAGAAAAACAGAGCGGTGGGCCTGTTGTTTGCCGGCTCCTCCAAGGCGACGGTGATCAATCGGATGGAAAATATCATGCGCTTGCTTGACATCAGTCTGTGAAGGGGTGAACAAGATGCCTAGCTGGTTGGTTAGCGCCATTAAAGTCATCACCAGCGAAGGGGTGATGGAGCCCCTGGTTGTGCTTTTAGTCGGGTATGCCGTCAGGCAGCTGAACCGCAGTCATCGCCAACAGGTCATCGGCGAACTGGTGATCGACATCGTCGACTACATCGAGGAGCATTATGAGGAATGGGGGATCAGGGGATCAAAGAAGATGGAGCGATTCCTAAAGCTCTTTGCCGAGGAGTTCCGTCGTCGTTTGGGCGCCGATCCTACTCAGGAGGAAATCCAGGCAGCTCGGATCAAGGCCGAAGGCTACGTCCAGCGGGCTCGCCGACTGCAGATCAACAGAGTCTGATTTCCAACCCGCCGGCATAGGATAAAAAGAAGAGCACGGTGGGAGTGGGCGTTTTGGCACCAAGAAGGCTGGGCGGGCGGGTCTTAAAACTGGGGATGCAGGGCCCTGACGTGGCCGCTTTGCAGAAACTCTTGATCGATATGGGCTTTGATCCGGGCCCCCCCAACGGGGATTTTGGCTGGCTTACCTATGAGGCCTTGCGGGAGTTTCAAAGGGCCATGCGGCTGCAGGTGGATGGTGTGGCCGGCAAGCAGGTGTTTGCCTTGCTCAAGGATGGAAACCGGCTCCCATCCCGCCGCGTCCACATCGTCGCCCCCAATGAGACGCCAAGCCGCATTCTGCGCCGGTACGGGCTGAGGCGGGAGGCCCTCTATGCGTACAACTCGTCCCGGTCCCTCAAGCATCTGTACGAAGGGCAGGAGCTCATCCTTCCCGAACGCCTGGTCATTGGCTACCTGGGAAACGGAGAAAGGGGCTTGAAGTCCCTTCTATGGCATCACCGCTTCCTAAGCGGGGTGGCCGGCCTGTGGCTGCATCTGGGGGAAAGGCAGGAACTGGTGGGCTCTATGCCAAAGTCCGTGGTGGAAGCGGCTCGGGAACGGGGCCTGCACCTGCTGCCGGTATTGACTAACCTGGGCAATGGCGGCTATGAAGGCCGGCTTTTTCGCCGGGCCATTGGCCCAAGGGGCTCCCGGCAAAGGCTGATCGGGCAGCTGCGGAAAGCCTTGGAGGGTGTCGATGGGTTGATCTTGGATTTTCGCGACTTGGCATTAGGTGATGTCTCATCCATCGCCAGCCTGCTCGATGGTCTAAGGCCCCTTCGCAGGCAGATGCTTCTGTTTTTGACCCTTGCGGCCAGGGAAGTGGGTCGTCCTTGGCGGGGGATGCTCGGGGATGACTACTGGGCCCTGGCCCAAAAGGTCGACGGAGTCATCTTGCGGTTCGATGATGAACTTAAGGCCCCGTCCCGGTGTGGTCCGATAATCGACTACAAGGAGTGCCGCGAGGTCCTCTCCCGGGTGCTGGAAGTAGTTCCGGGCTGGAAAGTCATCCTGCGCCTGCCCGCCTACGGCTGGCAGTGGACGGGCAGGCCCGTAAAGAGGTTTGGCCTTTGGTCCTCCCTGGCTTGGGAGAAGCCGGAGCCCGTCGCGTACTACCAGGCCGTCCGGCTGGCCCAGGAACACCAGGCCTCCTTCACCGATGACGGCTCCCGGGTGGATTATGTTCAGGAAAACCCGCGTCGGCTCTGGATAGAGACGGTAAAGGCCATTTCCGAGAAGGCTTCCCTGGTCAACAAATACAACCTGGCGGGGGTGGCGGTTTTCGCCTTGGGCCTGGAGGATCCCCGCATATGGAAGGAAATCGGGGCCAACTATTTGATCCGCAAGACAGGGAATAATTGGCAAGACTGCTATTGATTTGGCCGCGCATATGTATTAGGTAGTGAGGCCCGGTGGGGCAAGAGGGGGGAAGCAGATGAGCCTGCGTATAGAAGAACAACAAGTCCGCACAGAGGCCTTCATTGGCAGGAATGCGGGGCAAGCTGTGGCCGAGGGAATTGTGCGGATTCCCGCCCCGCTGCCGTCGGTGGGAGAGGTGCTGAAGGTGCGGGGTGCGCCCCGGATCGATGAGGCCAAGGTCAAGGAGGGCGGCGAAGAGGTGGTGATTGCGGGTACAATCAGCCTCCATGGGATCTACGGCGCCGATGTGGACCCCGCGGAGGGGAGCCCGGGGCAGGTATACGGGGTTGACTGGCCCGATGCCCTTCAGTTCAGCTGCACCCTTGACATTCCAGGGGTGGAGGCGGAAGCATCCCTTGAGCCTTCGGCGTGGGTGGAAGCCATCGATATCTCCCTCGATGGAGAGCGGCGCGCCTTGGAAGTGGAAGTGCTGCTCCAAGTATCGGCCGCAGCGTATGTCCAATCGACCCTTAGATTCATCAGTGGGGTGCAGGCCAAGGCCCCCCACAAAGTCAAGGCCGATGGCAAGCGGCTTACCCTCGAGGATGGGTTGGGGAAAGAATGGTTCGAAGGGGCAGTTGATGCTGCCGTTGACATTCCCGCGGGCTGGGTGGATGTGGAGCGGGTGCTGGATGTTGTGGCCATCCCCACCATTTCCCATTATGAGGCCAGGTCAGGCCGGGCCATTATCCGCGGCGAGACAAGATTCGCCATTCTTTACTGGGGCATGGAAGGGGGAGGACGGCCGGTTTTCTTTAACGTTCCGGAAGGGACGCCCTTTGAATTCATCCTGGAAATGGAGGAGCTTGAAGCGGGCATGGACCTGGCCTGCCGGTGCCGCCCCGTCCAGACCGCTGCCCAGATCCTCGACGGCCGGACCGTGGCGGTGGAGGCTAACCTTGAGATCTATCTTCGCAGCTCCCGAAGGCGCCAGCTTACCATGCTAAACGAAGTAACCTCGGAGGGGGACTTGGTCCCCATCCGGAAGGATGTTCTGCGCTTGGATCAGTTCATCGGCCAAGAAGAACGCCAGACCATCGTGGAGCGCACCTTGAACCTGCCGGCGGAGCTGCCCCGGGTGGCAGACATCCTTGATGTTAAGGGCGAGGCTCAGGTGGGGGGAATCACCATCACCGAGGGGCGGGTTGCTGTTGAAGGCGAGGCCCGGGTCCGCCTATGCTACCGGACCGGCCCGGAGGATTTGTATCCGTTGGGGTTTGTCCAGTGGTCCGAACCGATTCCCTTTAGCCTAATGGTGGATATGGCGGGGGTGCATCCCGGCATGGAATGCATCGCTGAACTTATGGTGGTGGATGCCAGGGCCCTCCTGCCCAATGAGGAGCAAGTGACGGTGGCCTTGGTGGTCCAAGGACCCCTTAGGGTCTACGAGCCGCTTGAGGAAGAAGCAGTTGTTGAAGCGGTGGCCCTAGAGCCCCTGGAAGGGGATCTTCCCAGCATCACCTTCGTCATCGTACAGGAAGATGACACCCTGTGGAAGTTGAGCCGGCTGTATCGCACGACGGAAGAACAGATCCTGCATGCCAACCCCCATTTGCGGGAGAAGGGCGGGCGTTTGGATTCGGGCTGCAAACTATTTATTCCCCGGCGTCGAGCCCGAGGAGCCTAGGAGCGGGCAGGCTTCCTGCCCGTTCCCCAATCGGCCCTTTAGGGGACAAGCCCTGACCTTCAGGCAGGAAAAACCTTGGTGAATGTGAAACACTTATCGGGGAAAATAAGGATGGGGTGATGACTTGGAGCGGAAGATCTATCTGGACAACCGGCCCCTGGAGGAAGCCCTCGATCACTACATGGGGCGTCTGGAGGAATTGGGGGTCTTAAGCAGTCTTCCCGCCGAAGAGGTGCCCGTAGGGGAGTCGTTGGGCAGGATCACCGCCCAGGGGGTCTTTGCAGGCCGATCGGTACCCCACTACCACAGTGCGGCCATGGACGGCATTGCCGTTCGTTCGCAAGATACCTATGGCGCCTCGCAAATGGAGCCCAAGGAGCTGATCATGCCCGCGGAGGCGGTATTTATCGACACGGGCAAACGGCTGCCGGAAGGATTTGACAGCGTCGTTCGCATTGAAGATGTCCACTTTCCCAAGGAAGATGTGGCGGAAATAACCGCTGCGGCTCCTCCCTGGCAGTATGTCCGCACCGTCGGGGAGGATCTGGTGAAAAGCGATCTCCTCCTGCCGACCAATCACCGGATCCGTCCCGTTGATGTGGGTGCTATGCTGGCCGGGGGAATCGAACAGGTGGCGGTCAGGCGCCGGCCCCGGGTGGTAGTCATCCCCACAGGGAGCGATCTGGCCTTGCCCCACGGTGAACTAAAGCCAGGGGAAATCCCCGAATTCAACTCCCACATCCTTGGCCTGACCTTGGAGGAATGGGGAGCGGAGTGGATACGCTGGGAGATTGTCCCTGACGATGTGGATTTGCTCCGGGCCGCGGTGGAAGGGGCCCTAGGGCAAGGGGATTTGGTCCTTATCAATGCCGGTTCATCGGCCGGCTCAAGGGACTACACCGCCCATGTCATCGAGGAACTGGGGGAAGTGCTCGTCCATGGGGTTGGGATCCGTCCGGGGAAGCCTGTGGTCCTGGGAGTAGTCCGGAACGTCGCTGTGCTGGGCATCCCCGGCTATCCCGTCTCGGCCCACCTGACCTTGCAGTTGTTTGTCCGGCCTATCTTGAGCCGGATGATGGGACAGGCTTTGCCAGCCCCGGAAAAGGTCCAGGCCCGTCTGGCGCGGCGGATCGTCTCTCCTTTGGGGATGGAAGAGTTCGTCCGGGTGCGGCTGGGGGAGGTCAAGGGTCAAATCGTCGCCCTCCCCATGGGTCGGGGGGCGGGCAACGTCTCGAGTTTGGTCAAAGCCGACGGCCTCCTGCGGGTGTCCCGTCTGTCCCAAGGGCTGGAGGCGGACGAAAAAGTGGAAATTGAGCCTTTCTGCTCTCGGCAGCAGATCCGGAAGACCATCCTGGCTGCGGGGAGTCATGATTTGACCTTGGATATCCTGGCCGATTACCTGGCGAAAAGCTGGCCGGACTTGCGCTTGGCCTCCGCCCATGTGGGGAGCACCGGAGGCCTGGCCGCCATCAGGCGGCAGCAGGCCCATCTGGCCGGTTGTCATCTCCTCGATGAGGAGACGGGGGAGTATAATATCCCGTATTTAAGGCGGCTTTTGCCCGATGTGCCGGTGGCCCTAGTCAATCTTGCCTACCGCCAGCAGGGAATCATCATCCAGCCGGGGAATCCCAAAGGCATTCAGAGCCTTGAGGATCTGAGCCGGCAGGATGTCCAGTTCGTCAACCGTCAGCGGGGAGCAGGAACCAGGCTCTTGTTGGACCTGAAGATTAAGGAATTGGGCCTAGAACCCGGGTCCATCAACGGCTACCAACGGGAAGAATTCACCCATATGGCCGTTGCCTCCGCCGTGGCCAACGGCGTTGCCCATATGGGTTTGGGCATTTATGGCGCCGCCAAAGCCCTTGGCCTTGATTTCATCCCCCTGGCCAAGGAGCGCTACGACCTGGTGGTGGAACAGGAGTTTTTTAACAGCGAACTCATGGAAAGGCTGCTGATGATTCTTCGGTCCCCAAAGTTCCAAGAGACGGTGCTGGCCTTGGGGGGCTATGACCTTTCCGACTGCGGCCGCTTGCTTTACAGCACAATTTAGGGTCAACCAGCCGCGACTGAAATCCTGAGCTTGGAAAAAGATCGTGTTGAAACTAAAACAGGAGGGCAAACAAAACATAACAGAGTCCAGCTCCAGAGGGCCAGAGCCTTGATGGGATTTCAAACAGAGACATCCTTCGGGCCGAAAGGAAATTTGTAGGAGTTCATACGGGGCCCATCGATTCGGGTCAAGCCAAGTTTCGACTGGACGGGTTTGACGCTAAAGTACTTAACGATGCTCCATAGGAGTGATGGTTGTGTGTATGAAGATTTCCCCCGCTGCTGAAGCCGTGGGCTCCCTTGGCAAAACCAACGTGGAGGCAAAAAAATGAAGGCAAAAAAGCTAATCATAGTAGCAGCTATCGTGGCCCTGTTGTCCGCGCCCCTCGCGGCCCAGGGCGTCGCCTTTGATATTCCCGCCGAGTCGGCTATTTTGATTTCGGCTGAATCGGGACAGGTTCTGTTTGCAAAAAATGAGACCAAGCCTTTGCCCCCGGCAAGCCTGACGAAAATCATGACCATGCTGTTGGCCATGGAGGCGGTGGACCGGGGCGTTGTCCGCTTGGAGGATGCGGTGCCCATTTCCCGGTATGCATCTTCCATGGGGGGCTCCCAGGTTTTCCTGTCACCGGATGAGAAGTTCACCTTGGGAGAGCTTCTCGAGGCGGTAGCCATCGCTTCGGGCAATGATGCCTCCGTAGCGGTGGCGGAGCATTTGGCCGGGACCGAGGCCAACTTCGTTGAGCGCATGAACCAGCGGGCGAAGGAATTGGGGATGAAGGACACCGTCTTTGCCAACGCCAGCGGCCTGCCGACCCCTGAAGGGGAGCCGGCCTGCATCACCACGGCCCACGATGTGGCCATCATGGCCCGGGAGATTATCGTTCGCTTTCCGAAGGTGCTGGAGTGGACCAGTATCTGGCAAAAGAATTTTCGCCATGAACCCCGTCCCTTTGTCCTGACGAATACGAACCGCCTGATTAGAACCTACCCCGGGGCCGATGGCTTGAAAACCGGCCATACGGAAGCTGCCGGATTTTGTCTGGCGGCAACGGCCAAGCGGGACGATGTGCGTCTAATCAGCGTCGTCATGCGGACGGAAAGTGATACGGCCCGGCTTGAACAGACCACCCGGGTCTTGGATTATGGCTTTCGGGCCTTTGAGCAGGTATTTGCCGTGGTGGCGGGAGAGAATGTGGGCCTAGTCCCTGTTCCCGAGGGCCGCAAGGAAGAGGTGGCCGCTTTGGCCCAAGGGGACCTGAAATTAATGGCCCTGCGGGGGAGTCAAAGCGAACTTAAGCGGGAGCTCAAGCCCCTGCCCGATCTTAAGGCCCCCGTCACCAAGGGGCAGGTCATCGGCGATTTGGTGGTCACCTTAAGGGATGAGGCCTTAGGTTCGGTTCCGGTAGTTGCCGCGGAGGACGTTCCCCGGGCGAACTTGCTCATCCGGCTGTTTCGCTGGGTCCGGGACTTTTTCCGGGGAATCTTCCGACGATGAAGGAAGGAGCTGCCTGGGAAGCGAACCCCAATAGGCATGACCGCCAGTTGACCTTGAAGGCTTATGGGAAGATCAATCTGTGCCTTGATGTGGCGGGG